>JAAZCB010001227.1 GCA_012513545.1 Clostridiaceae bacterium | reverse complement strand
GTTTGAGCGAAGCGAGTTTGATTCGACCCGTAGCGAGTTTACATTCTCTTAGCCTTGGAGCTTTAGTTCTTGGAATAATCTGGTGCACGATTAAAATGTACACCCATGGCTCAATGACAACTTTACATACAAGGCTGCCTGTGTTATAATGTGGCGGGTAAAGGAGAAATTAGCTGAAAGGGGTAAAGTTACATCTAAGTAAAAGGTGTATATGAAACGCAGATGAAAAACAATTTATTAATCATTTTAAAGGGTTTCATCATTGGTTCATCAATGAGTGTTCCTGGGGTCAGCGGTGGTACGATGGCCATTCTTCTTGGTATTTACGACAAGCTTATAAGTGCTATCAGTAATTTCTTGAAGGACATTAAGGGAAATATATTATTTTTCTTGAAATTCTGTTTTGGTGCAGGACTTGGGATAGTTGCCCTTGTTCTTATTATTGATAAGGCATTGGAGAAGTTTCCGCTCCCGGTATCGTTCTTCTTTCTCGGGGCTGTAATTGGAGGAATACCTGCCCTGTATAAAAAGACAAAAGAATCGCCAATTAGAGTTTCTTCAGTGATTTATTTCCTCTTGGGATTAGGTATCGTAATTTCTATCGGATTTTTACCTACCGGTAGTATTAGTTTCACTGCAGGTACAGGAGCAGGGCACTATCTGATGGTGTTGGTGGCGGGCATAATTATTGCGCTTGCATTAGTGCTGCCAGGTATCAGCACATCACACATGCTGCTTGTTCTGGGGATGTATGAGACTACGATTGCGGCTGTAAAACAATTTGATATAGTATACATAGGGATGCTGGGTATTTCAACTGTGATTGGGATATTTCTTACTACAAAGCCTATAGAGTGGACAATGAACAAATTTCCTCACCAGACCTATTGCATAATAATTGGTTTTGTACTAGGCTCAACTACTGCGGTGTTCAATGAATTAATAATTCCAAAAATACCGCCTGATGCCGGTATGGGATGGTGGATTTCATCGATAATAATGTCTGCGGCAGCTTTTATACTTGGCTTAATTGCAATATTATCTTTATCGAAATATTCAAATGACTGATGGGCCGCAAAATGGATATTTTGCCTTGGATATAGGAATATTATTAAAGGTACTTGACAGAACAGGCGGATTACTTTATTATTTTGTTAAGGTCTATTATATGGAAAAAGCGATGAACATGAGGAGTAAGCAGTACCGAATTAACAGAGAGGGAGAACCGTCAGGCTGGAAGTTCTTCTTAATTTTAAGGACTGCCCAAGGTAGCATTGGAGTCCTGCGGATGAAAATAGCTGGTATTAGTAGTTCGCAGCGGGAGAGGACCGTTACATCCAGGTCTTTTATGAGGTTAAGATATTCACTTTTTGACTTTGTAGAAGGGGTAGAGTTGCCCGGTTTTTAATAACGGGAATTTTGGTGGTAACGCGGATAACAACCTTTCGTCCAGATGAATTGGATGAAAGGTTTTTTTAATTTAATCTGATGGCATGAAGTTTTTTATTTATTGAAGGAGTGAATACTGATGTTTTTGCAGGTATTATCCATATTGTTTTTACTTGTCGGTTTAGTTACGGTCTATTTGGCGCCTTTAATAGTGAGAAAATGTAATCTTGCCGAAAAGGTAAGTTGTGAATGTGAAAGCAGTATGAGTGAGGAAGATTTGCTGGAATATAAAAACAGCAAAGCTGTAATTAATGTCAAAATTTTTGGAATGCTTATAGCTTTGCCAGGCGTGATACTTGTTATTATAGCTTTTAAATAATTGGAGGTTTTGTATATGAACGAACAGAAAAACATTGAAAAGACATATGACCCTAAACAGGTTGAAGACAGACTCTACAGTGAGTGGATGGATAACGGCTATTTCCATGCTGTTGTAGATCACAACAAGGAGCCTTATACTATTGTAATTCCTCCGCCTAATATAACCGGTCAGCTGCACATGGGGCATGCCCTCGACAATACTCTGCAGGACATACTTATAAGATGGAAGAGGATGCAGGGGTTTAGCGCTTTGTGGCTTCCCGGAACAGACCATGCAAGTATTGCAACTGAAGCCAAAATAGTTGAGGCTATGGCAAAAGAAGGCATTAAAAAAGAGGATCTGGGAAGAGAGAAATTTTTAGAGAGGGCCTGGGAGTGGAAAGCACATTATGGAGGCAGAATAGTCGAACAGCTCAAAAAGCTCGGAAGTTCGTGTGACTGGGAACGTGAAAGGTTTACAATGGATGAAGGCCTGTCCGAAGCTGTTAGGGAGGTATTCATAAGACTTTACAGAAACGGACTTATATACCGAGGAGAAAGAATTATCAACTGGTGTCCAAAGTGCAACACATCCATATCGGATGCAGAAGTTGAGTATGAGGAGAAGGCGGGGCACTTCTGGCATTTGAAATACCCTGTTAAGGACAGCAATGAGTACATGGTTGTTGCAACAACAAGGCCTGAGACCATGCTGGGGGATACTGCGGTGGCAGTTCACCCTGAGGACGAAAGATACAAGCACCTTATAGGCAAAGCTGTGGTTCTGCCCTTGATGAACAGGGAGATTCCCATAATTGCCGACAACTATGTTGAAAAGGATTTTGGTACAGGGGTTGTAAAAATTACGCCTGCGCATGATCCTAATGACTTTGAAGTAGGATTAAGGCATAATCTTCCCCAGATTAGGGTTATGAATGATGATGCAACTATGAATGAACTGGCAAGGCAGTACCAGGGCATGGACCGTTACGAGGCCAGAAAGCAGATTATCAAGGACCTGGAAAATCTGGACTTGCTGGTTAAGATAGAGGATCATACCCATAATGTAGGTACCTGTTACAGGTGTTCAACAGTTATTGAGCCAATTATTTCAAAACAGTGGTTTGTAAAGATGAAGCCTCTTGCAGAGCCTGCAATAGAGGTTGTAAAAGACGGCACAATCAAGTTTGTTCCCGAAAGATTTTCGAAAATATATTTTAACTGGATGGAAAACATTCAAGACTGGTGCATTTCAAGGCAGTTATGGTGGGGACACAGGATTCCGGCCTACTACTGCAAGGAGTGCGGACATATGATGGTAGAAGAGGATATGCCGGATGTATGTCCAAAATGCGGAAGTACAAGAATTGAACAGGATGAGGATACACTCGATACCTGGTTCAGTTCAGCCTTGTGGCCTTTTTCAACCCTGGGATGGCCGAAGGATACCGAGGACCTCAAGTATTTCTATCCGACAAATGTACTTGTAACCGGCTATGATATCATTTTCTTCTGGGTTGCCAGAATGATATTCTCAGGGATGGAGCATATGAAAAAGGAGCCTTTCAGCCATGTTTTCATACACGGTATTGTAAGAGATGCTGAAGGCAGGAAAATGAGCAAGTCTCTCGGCAATGGAATTGATCCTCTGGAAATAATTGAAAAATATGGCACCGATGCTTTAAGGTTTACTCTTACAATAGGTACTTCTCCGGGTAATGATTTGAGATTCTCCGCTGAGAAGGTTGAGTCAAGCAGGAATTTTGCAAACAAGATATGGAATGCATCAAGGTTTGTCCTGATGAACTTTGACGAGAAGCTTGATTTTTCAAAGGTTGATACAGGAAGGTTTACAACAGCAGACAAGTGGATTTTAAGCAGGATAAACAACCTTACCCGTGAAGTAACTGAAAACATGGACAGGTATGAGCTGGGTATTGCCCTGCAGAAGGTGTACGAATTTATCTGGGAGGAGTTCTGTGACTGGTATATCGAACTTGTAAAGCCAAGGCTTTATGACAGGGAAGATGCGACAAGGCTTGAAGCCCAGTATGTCTTAAACTACGTACTAGGTAATGCAATGAAGCTCTTACACCCTTATATGCCTTTTATAACTGAGGAAATTTACAAACACCTTGTTAATAAGGACCGGAGTATAATGATTTCAAAGTGGCCTGAATACAAGGAAGAATATAATTTTTCCGCAGAGGAAAATAAAATGGAACTGATTATGAGTGTAATTAAGAGCATCAGGAATATCAGAGCTGAAATGAATGTACCTCCGTCAAGAAAGTCAAAGACAATATTTGTGGCTGCCGGAATTAAAGAGCAGGAAACGCTTAAGGAAGGAAAAATGTTTATTGAGAGACTGGCTTCGAGTTCAGAAGTTATAATCAAGTCTGACAAGGCTGATATACCCTCCGATGCGGTTTCTTCAATACTCTCCGGAGTTGAAATATATATGCCTTTAGAGGATCTTATAGATTTAGAAAAAGAAATTGAGAGGCTTGATAAAGAGAGAGTTAATCTTGAAAAAGAGCTGGAAAGGGTAAATAACAAGCTCTCTAATGAAGGTTTTATTGCCAAGGCTCCACAGAAAGTAGTTGATGAAGAAAAGGAAAAGCAGGAAAAATACCGTGAAATGTATAATAAAGTATTGGAAAGAATAAACAGCTTGAAAAAGTAATATTTTATATGGGTGATTTATATGGACTATGGTTTTATAAGAGTGGCTGCTGCCGTTCCTGAGCTCAAGGTGGCAAACTGCCGGTATAATGCGGAGCGTATTATTGAACTGATTAAAAAAGCTGAAGAAAAGGGAATTAAAATAGTGGTATTTCCCGAGCTTTCGATAACAGCATATACATGTGGAGATTTATTCCATCAGGATATGTTGCTTAAGGATGCACAAACCCAACTTGGAAGGATTCTCGATGAGACCCGTGGGAATAACATTGTTTCCATCGTGGGCATGCCGTTAAGTGCTGACAATCAGTTGTACAATTGTGCTGTTGTACTGCAATCGGGAAAAATACTTGGGGTGATACCTAAAATATATATTCCGAATTATAGTGAGTTTTACGAACAGCGATGGTTTTCATCCGGCAGTAAAGCAGCTTCAGACTCTGTTTTTATTAGTGGGCAGTATGCTCCGTTTGGAACGGATATTGTATTTGAAGACAGATGGCACAAAGAATTATGCTTTGGTGTTGAGATATGTGAGGATCTGTGGGTTCCAATACCTCCAAGCTCTTTACTGGCTATGCAGGGGGCCACGATTATATTCAATCCTTCAGCCAGCAATGAACTGATTGGAAAGTATGAATACAGAAAGGAACTTGTCAGACAGCAGTCGGCAAAATGTATTGCAGGCTATGTCTACACCTCTTCAAATATTAATGAATCTACCACAGATGTAGTCTTTGGAGGACATGCCATGATTAGTGAGTATGGGTCACTTCTGGCAGAGTCAGAAAGGTTTTCGGAAAAGGAACAGCTTATATATTCCGAAATTGATTTGCACAAGTTGGTGAATGACAGGCGTAAAAATACAAGTTTTATGGAGCACAGGAAGGATTATCTGAAAAGCTGTAGAAAAGTACAGTTTGAACCCGGGGAGAGCAGGATTGACAGCTTGAACAGGCATATTGATCCGCACCCCTTTGTTCCGTCCAATGCTGCCAGCAGGGACATAAGGTGCAGTGAAATTTTTTCTATACAGACCTCGGCTCTCGTAAAGAGAATAAAGCATACCGGAGCAAAGTACGCTGTTATAGGCATTTCGGGAGGCCTTGATTCAACCCTGGCACTATTGGTTATAGCTAAGGCTTATGATAAACTCGGTATTGACAGAAGCAATATTATAGGAGTTACCATGCCGGGCT
>JAAZCB010001226.1 GCA_012513545.1 Clostridiaceae bacterium | reverse complement strand
TTCAGTATTTCTGCCATTGTTCTTAATAGTGCTCAATAAAGGCTTTAATACATCAACCGGAAGTCCGGCATCCTGTATTTCCTTTGCAAGTTTAATATACTGAATACTGCTTTCCTTGACAACCCACTTTTTCAAATCATCATCTTGAATAAAACCAATAACAGGCATTGTTCTCTCATCGTTATAAGTAACCTTTTCCTGACTTATTTCTACTTTATATAATTCCTTCTCTTTTTTATAGGATTCATAAGTATTGTAAGTGTAGAAAAAAGAATCCCTGACACACGCATATTTTGCCAAAATCTTTATTGTACCTACAAAGGGCATTCTTTCACCCTTTGCATATAATTCCAGCATTTCCGGAAAAATAAGAGCTCCCAGTTTCCTGCTAATGTCCTGGGATAATTCAAGATAAGTGCGTTCTCCCTTTATTAAGTCGATATTTCTGCCTACCGTAACAGCATTTACATCCCTGCAATTTGCCCTTCCGAGCAAGTAATCAACAGATACACCAAAGTAATCTGCCAACTTTTTCAGCACATCATAATCAGGTTCCCTTTTTGCAAGCTCATAAGAAGCAACGGCCTGACGCGTAATGCCCAAATAATCGGCAATATCCTTCTGAGACAACCGATTCTGTTCCCTAAGTTGTTTAAGCATTGACGCAAAAGACATTTTTATACCACCCCAAGATCATTTGACAGTATTCTATTATTTTTTCTTCATATATGCAACAAAATGTTTACAATTAAAAAAAAATTATTGACAGCAACAATCCGTTGCTGTAAAATAAAGTATGATTAATTTAAGATTTCTAATTCTTAAATTATTTTATCATAATTTGTTGGTTCTAAACAAGCAATTATTTGAAATAAAATTGAAATATTTGATTATTTTGAATATAAACAGTAAATTTTTTTAAATAATAATTTATATAAATTTTATATGGGGGGTTGATGTTTTGAATAAAATTGAATATGTAAGAAGAAAGTTGTACAACGTTATTGAAACAGGCGATAAAGAAAGTATTCTTAAAATCAGCCAGGAGTTGGATATGCTGATAGCTAAGTATATTAAACTTCAATTAAGATCTTGTAAAAAATATGCTTCTTAAGATATTTTTTATGTAATCAAAGACATCCTGCACTAATTATATATAAAAAAGCCCGTACTATTAAAATAATATCAGTACGGGTTTTTTTTATCTTTTATGATTTAACCTTTTTAACAAACCTATCAATTCCTTTTAGAGCCTCAACTATATTCTCCATCGAATTTGAGTAACACGCACGAACAAATCCTTCTCCGGAATCTCCAAATGCAGCCCCCGGAACTACTGCAACTTTCTCCTCTTTTAGTAACCTCTCACAAAAATCAGATGAACTCAAGCCTGTTGAATTTATGCAAGGGAAAACATAAAATGCTCCCAATGGCTCAAAGCATTCAAGTCCTGCTTTTCTAAATCCATCTAACATAACCCTTCTCCTTCTGTTGTATTCCCTGGTCATCATCCGAATATCTTCATCACTGTTTCTGAGAGCTTCTATTGCTGCATACTGTGCCGTTGTCGGAGCACACATTATTGCATACTGATGTATCTTATACATTGCCGCAATCAGATCACGATGACCACAGGCATACCCCAATCTCCATCCGGTCATTGCAAAAGCTTTTGAAAAGCCGTTAATAACTAGAGTTCTCTCAGCCATTTCCGGAAATCCTGCTATGGATACATGTTCACCTTCGTAAGTAAGTTCTGAATATATTTCATCTGAAATCACAACAATATCCTTGTCTTTTATAACTTCAATAATTTTCTCCAGATCGTTTCTCGTCATGATCGCGCCTGTAGGGTTATTGGGAAAAGGTAAAACCAGCACTTTGGTCCTTGATGTAATAGCTTTTTCCAAAAGGTCAGGAGTAAGCCTGAACTGATCCTCAGCCCTTAGGTTTATGGTCACTGGTGTAGCACCTGCAAGGATAGCGCATGGCTTATAACCTACAAAACTTGGTTCAGGGATAATTACCTCATCACCAGGTTCAACAAGGGATCTAAGAGCCAGATCAATACCTTCACTCCCACCAACAGTAACAATGACCTGGTCCTTATAGTTATACTTTAAACCATACTTTCTGTTCAAATACCTGCATATCTCTTCGCGAAGTTCTAAAAATCCGGCATTAGGAGAATAGTGAGTGTGGCCTTTTTCAAGTGAATATATTCCTGATTCCCTGACGTTCCATGGAGTAACAAAATCAGGCTCACCTATACTCAAGGAAATAGCATCCTTCATTTCATTAACCAGATCAAAGAATTTTCTTATCCCTGATGGCGGCAGTTTCCAAACCTTCGGTATGATCATATCCTCCATTTTCATAACACAATTGCCTCCCTGTCATCCTTCTTGTCATCTTCAAAGATAATGCCCTTGTCCTTGTATTTCTTTAGAACAAAATGAGTTGAAGTGCTTAATACTGAATCGAGCGGTGCAAGCTTTTCAGCAACAAATAATGCAACTTCCTTCATTGTTTTGCCTTCAATTATAACAGTCAGATCAAACCCACCCGACATCAGATAACAGGCTTTTACCTCCGGATACCTGAATATTCTTTCTGCAACCTTGTCAAACCCCTGTCCCCTTTGGGGCGTTACTTTTACTTCTATCAAGGCAGTAACAGTTTCCTTGCTGGTTTTTTCCCAATTTATCAATGTGTTGTATCCGAGTATAACCTTATCATCTTCAAACTTCTTTATGGCCGCGCTTACTTCATCAGCTTTTTTATTAAGCATTGTCGATATTTGTTCAGCACTCGCCTTACTGTTTTTCTCCAATATCTCCAAGATCTCTTCCATTTTTATCTCCTCCTTGTTTTATAAGGCATATATATTGATTATAAACAAATTTATCTAAAAAATAACAAACTCCTTCATCCATATTGCAAGGGACGAAGGAGTAATCCGCGTTACCACCCTAGTTAACACATTAAGTGTGTTCACTCTGAAAGTAAATAATATAAAATGAAAAGTCTCATTACATATCATTTACTAGTCCTTATAACGTAAGGCAACGTCTTCCTCTATTATCAGAGCCTCATATAAAAAAGAAACTCACATTTCTCAAGGAGAAATTCAAGGGCTGCATTCTATAAAAAAGTCTTACCGGATTTACACCAGACACCGGCTCTCTAAAAAGCTTGAATATATACTTTTCCCCATCATCATATTTAACTATATAAGAGAATTTAAATTACTATATATTATAATAAAAAAAACACAATATTACAACAGTAATATTTCAAAAAATGAAAAAGACTCTTTTATCTCATAGGATAAAGGAATCTTCTTGGCAAATAAGCTTGTATTCTTCAATTAGTCCTTACTTTCTGCAATAACCGGTTTAGTAGTATATTCCTCCATAATCTCTTCAATTATATCATCATCACTTGTTTCATCCACAACTTCCTCTTCATTCTCCTCAACAACAACTTCATTCTCCTGCGCTTCAGCAAACTCAACAACCTTGTTCAAATCCAATTCATATTTCTTAAGTGTCTTAGTCACTTCCTGTTTTAATGCCTTAATCTCTTCCTTAATGTCAACAAGTCTCTCTTTTTCCTTTTCAGTCATATAAGACAATTTTTTTCTTTCATCAAGTGCCTGGGTTTTTGCTTCACTGATAATCAATTCAGCTTTTTCCTGAGCCTTAATGAGAACATCTGCAATCTTTGCCCGGTCTTCACCTATCTGGTCGGATTTTCTTGCTATATCCTCATATTTGATTCTCAACTCTCTGCACTGATTTTTGAGTGCAGCAATTTCCGCATCCTTTTCTTTGAGTTTATCATCAAATTCTCTAAGAATCTTTTCGATATATGAATTTACATCTGATTGTTTAAAACCAAACATTGCTGATCCAAACCTTTTTTCTCCAGCCATTAACGGTTCCTCCTATTAATTAATAAGAATTCCTTTAAAGTAATTGCAATCTGATGATATTGCAATTAACACACATTAATTAATATATTCGATATTTTTTTCTGAAATCCTCTTTTATTCACAAAAAAAACTTAAACTAATACTTCTTATAGGAGAAACAGGCAAGAAGCAGGACTTAAAATACAGGAAAAAACATATAAAAAAACCATACATTCATGTATGGCTTTACATATTTACTGCATTCATCACATATGTTTATTTAAAACATCTGTCAGCTCATTTTTGGACCTGGCTCCAATAAGTTTCTCAATCAGCTCACCATTTTTAAACACCATAATTGTTGGTATGCTCATAACCCTAAATTTTGCAGCAATTTCGCCTTCTTCGTCAACGTTCAGCTTTGCTACTTTCGCCTTGTCCTTGAATTCTACGGCCAATTCATCTACTATAGGTCCGACAGCTCTGCAAGGCCCACACCATGGAGCCCAGAAATCCACCATAACAACCCCGTCAGATTGCACAACTTCCTTTTCAAAATTATCCTTTGTGAGAATAGTAACATTTTCTTCTGCCATAATTTTTCCTCCTATACTGTATATTGGTTATCCAAAACATTTCATTACCATAATAACAATATTATAAAGCAGACTGCAATTGCATTCGTTTACCTGCATTTATTTATTTTGCCTGCATTGATCTCAATCAAGACTTGCACCTCGCTTTAAAACACCTTAATACATTATCGTGGTAATAAAATAAAAATCATTTTTGTGATTTAATATAATTGTACAATTATACAACCATAAATATACCCACTTGATGTTTTCCAAACTATTTGTATGATAATTCATACCCCAATCCAGTCAAATAAAACATCAATCTACAAATTTTAAAAACTTCTGAACGGTATTAACAAGATCGTTCAAAACCTCTTCTTTCTGTTCTTCTGAAGCTGCATTTTGCAAACATGTCTTTGAATGTTTCTGTAGAACTATGCCCCCCACTTTGTTAACAGCCGCTCTTACTGCTGCTATCTGGGTTAAAATATCAACGCAATACTTATCTTCCTCTATCATCCTCTGTATACCTTTAATCTGCCCTTCAATTCTTCTTAGTCTTTTAATAATATCCTCTTTGCTGACATGATTTTCTTCAGCATATATATTTTCTCCCACAATAATTCCTCCTATACTCTATATGGGTATAAATAAATTATAATGGTTTAATTGCAAGAAAACAAGTAAGCCATTAAACTTACTTGTTCACTTAAACAATCAAATTACATTATAGATGTCAAGTGTTCTATGAATACGTTCAAATATCAATCCTGCGGCAAGCCATGCAGGAGCAAAATCCAATCTTACAAGGTTATCCACTGCAAAAGGACCTGAATAAAACCAGGGATATACATCAAGAATACTAACCAATA
>JAAZCB010001225.1 GCA_012513545.1 Clostridiaceae bacterium | reverse complement strand
CCATTCCCTTACTATTCCATTTAAAATCCCACAGGTTTTATCAGGTGTATAAATTATACCTTCCTTAACAAAGAAAAGGTTTGACATACTTCCTTCTGCAAGCTCATTTTGGGTGTTCAGAAATATAACTTCATCATATCCCTCACGCATAGCCTGCTCTTTTTCAATAATGTTATCGGTATAGTTAAGCGATTTCAAACCGGTAATATGACTGAAAGGGTTTCTTCTCAAGCTGCTGAGTTTTACACAAAAACCCCTTAAGTAGTCCTCAGGTTTATATGTTATATCTCTGGTAATCACTACTGTATTTTTTTCAGTAGCTACCACTTTTAAAACGCAGTCATGTATGTCGTATTTGCGAACACATTCTTTAATATAGACCTCACCAGCCTCATTAACTACACCCAGTTTCTCAAGTCCTCTCTTCAACCTTTCGCAGTGCTGCTTTAAAAATACTGGCCGGTTTTTAACCAGAATTGTTTCAAAGACACCCCTACCGTAATAAAACCCGCTGTCCAACACTATATTGCATTCACTTGATATTTCTCCGTTTATAATTACCAACTATATCACCCTCATCAATGCATCCGCTTTATGTAAAGTTTCCTGGTACTCAGCTTCTTCAACGGAGTGCCAGGTTATTCCCCCTCCAACTCCGAAATAAACTCTGCTGTCCTTTTTAATTATTGTTCGTATAACAATATTGAAATCCGCATTTCCATCAAAGGAAAAATACCCTATACACCCAGTATAAAGCCCTCTATTAACACCTTCAAGTTCATCAATAATCTCCATTGACCTAAGCTTTGGAGCCCCTGTTATAGAGCCCCCCGGGAAGCACGCCTTAAGGCAATGTACTGAATCCACAGTCTCCTTCAACTCCCCTGACACAGCAGCTACAAGATGAAACACCGTGCTGTATTCCTCAAGTCTGAACAATTCGTTTACCTTAACAGTATGAGGCTTGCATACCTTGCTAAGGTCATTTCTCTCAAGATCCACAATCATCAGCAGCTCCGCCTTGTCTTTGCTGCTGTTTATCAATTTATCCCTGTTATGTTCATCCTGTGCAATAGTTTTTCCTCGCGGCATTGTTCCCTTAATAGGTCTCGTCTCGGCATTATTGTCAATAACCCTTAAAAACCTTTCAGGAGACGAAGATATGACCTCAAAATCATCCAGCCTCATAAAAGCCGCAAAAGGTGCCGGATTTATGTTTCTCAGGTCCCTAAATATTTCATAGGAGTCTTTATCCGTATGTGCTGTATATCTTTGAGTTAGATTGGCAATGTATATATCGCCATTTTCTATGTATTCCTTTACTTTTCTGACTGTTTCTACATATTCCTGTTCAGTGAAGTTTGAATTAAGACTCACTGCACTCCTTTTAATTTGTCCGCCTTCAACCTTTTTTTGTTTTGAAATCCTTTCCTCAATGAGGGAAATGCTTTTATGATGCTTATTGTTCATACCACAAGCAGAAATAAACTTTTTACCTGATTTATTGTCAAAAATAATTAGATTGTCATAAAACATAAAATAATAATGAGGTATTATAAGATCTTCCTTTGATTTTCCAATTACACCTTCCAGTTCAAGTCCAAGATCATATGAAAAATACCCCATACAACCTCCAATAAATGGTATATCTGTATTATTATGCGCTTTATACTTATTCAATAATTCACTAAGCTTTAAAAATATGTCGCATACATACTCTGTCCCATCAATATTACACCTGTTATGTCTTCCTTTAATAATTTTGAAAGGATTTAAGCCAATAAACGAGTATCTTCCCAGACTTTCAAAGTCCCTCCCGCTGTCCAGAAAAACTACATTCTTTTCATCTTTAAATATCGAATAGACGTCAAAGGAATTTAACAAAGTATCTGTCTCTTTCAGAACTATTTCCATTATGCTTACCCTCCGCACATGTCAATAAAGTTTTGCAAAATCTGATGTCCGCATTCGGTTAATTCGGCCTCAGGGTGAAACTGAACACCCTCAATGCAGTAAGCTTTATGTCTTAAGCCCATAATTATACCGTCCTTTGTTTCACAGGTAACTTGAAGGCAATGCGGAAGGCTCTCCCTGTCAACAATTAACGAATGATACCTGGTCACTTTGAGTGGAGTCTTTATACCGCAAAAAATGCCGTGCCCATCGTGCAAAACTTCTGAAACGCTGCCATGAACCGGTTCTTTCGCTTTTATTATACCTGCTCCAAACGCATAACCTATTGCCTGGTGGCCCAGACATATTCCAAGAAAAGGTATTCTCCCCTTGTATGCATTAATCAGGTCTGCTAAAAACCCGCTGTCCCTGGGTGATTTGGGACCTGGTGAAATAATAATGCCTTTTGGCTCAAGTCCGGCAACCATATCCAAAGATATCCGGTTACTCCTGTGCACCACTACAGCTTCGCCTAATTCTTCCATGTATCTTGCCAAATTATATACAAATGAATCAAAGTTATCAACTATTAAAAACACTTAATAATGCACATCCTCTATTCCAAGTCCCGCCAATAGAATTAATCACCATTCAACTATAACCCCTCCATGGGTCAGTCCTCCACCGAAGCCATACAGCAGTATTTTGTCACCGGGGTTGAGCTTCCCGCTCTCAGCAGCCATCCACAGCGCAAGAGGTATGGTTGCCGAGGATGTATTTCCATAATATTGATTACTCACCAGAGTTCTATCCATCGGGAAATCAAGCCTCCTGCAAATCGCTTCGATCATCCTCAGGTTTGCACTGTGCGGTACAAACCAATTAATGTCTCCGAGGGTTAGTCCTGCTTTATCAACAAGCTCCGCTACACCGGAGGGAACATTTTTCAGAACGTATTCGTATAAAAAACTGCCCTCCTGCTCAAACAATTGTTTCTTTGAAACTGTCTTCCCATTTATTTTATCAGAGAGAATGCTGCATGAAACACATCCGGCAAGTTTACCGTCAGTTTTAAAACCTGATACAAAGAAATTGCCTGTGCCTTCAGTCCTTTCAACAAGCATAGCTGCAGCCCCATCTCCAAAAAGTACGCAGGTATTTCTGTCTGTATAATCTACAACTTTTGAAACCGTTTCTGATGCAACCACCAGTATCTTGTTACTATTTCCACACGTTATCAGAGAATTGGCAACACATAAAGCGTATACAAAACCTGTACACCCGGAGTTGATATCCATAACTCCTGCATTTTCCATACCAAAGTGCCCCTGAACCAAAGCAGACACAGTTGGGGTCATATGGTCGGGTGTAAAAGTAGTTACAATTATCATGTCCACATCATCAACCCTTGCATTGCATCTTTCAATCAGGCTTTCAACTGCTCTGACAGCCATGTCACTTGAGTATTCATCTTTTTGAGATATGCGCCGTTCCTTCACTCCCGTACGTTTTATTATCCATTCATCGTTTGTATCAACCATTTTCTCAAGGTCGTAATTTGTAAGCTTCCCAGCCGGCACATAAGCGCCGACTCCTGTAATTCTTGCACTTGATTTGATTCTCATAAAAGCCTCCAATAAGTTTAATACTTATGGTTTACGTTCAGATAGTGCTAATGTCTGTTATTAACCATAAATTAAATTGTTGTTGACAAAAGTAATTCACTGGTAACCGATTGCATTAACACTCTTATTTTTTCACAGACCACAAAGATTATTCCATCTTCAATCCACACTATTGAGTCTATTTCACAATCAATTATCTTCTGTTATTATTACCTGGTCATAATTATTATACCCCTTTAAAAATAATAAAACAATACTTGTGCGTCCCGCAAAGTATTGTTTTATTTAACCTCTTTCAAACGAAGTGAAAGAGGTTAAATGCGAGGGACTCGATGTCCCGAAGCTTTTTATTTTGGTGGATGGAGTTCATTTTTGCTTAAAAAAAACTAAATATAGTAATCAAGAATAATACTCTGTTTTGCAAGAATACTGCATACTGCATCTACAGCATTATCAATTTTTATGCTGGCATCAGGCACAAAATTAACAAATGGGGATTCTTCGATATTAATTATCAGGATATCGTTAGGTTGATTAAGAAGTTTAAGCAACTCTGCCTCATAATCGTCAATATTATAGACAGATGTAATTAATATCTGACCCGAGTCGGTGAATATTCTTGCCAGTTCACCAATCTGCCTTATATACTCATACCTGCTTTCAAGTTCAATGCTTGCTTCTTCTGCAAGCCCTGAAGCAAGACTCGAAACGCCAAGATAGTACGCTTTGTATTTCATTTCAAATAGTCTTTTTTCAAGTCCCCTTCCAATATCCTGTATAATGTTCTGAGCGCTATCGCTTCCCGAAGTAAGAACAATGAACTTGGATTTATGCCCATACACTTCCTTCCTTTGCTCTTGTGTAATCAAACTCTTTTCCCAAAGGAATTCTCTTTTTCTGATGTGTTCCTTCAAGCTGTTTTCTATATCGGGCAAACTTTCAAGAATAATACCCCCTCCGGAAATATCATAATTATCAACAATCACAAACCTCGCTGACTGTTCAAACTCTGATATCAAATCAAAGGCTACAGGCTTTAGTGTCTCAAAAATACACTCTGAAACATCATGGCGTTCTACCTGATCCTTAAAGGTATTGACATTCAATTCCGCAGCATCAATAATGCTTAATACCTCTACAAGCTTTACACCTACTCTCATTGTGCCAATTTTCAACTTGTAATTCCTGTTCTTGGTTAGTGGCGATTTACCGACCCAAAAAACATTCGCTTTGAACCTTGAACTGACAAATGGAAGCTTCTCATTTGCCTTAACCATCAGCTCTCCGGGTTTTATATAAATCTGAGTGTTCAGTGTAACCCCGATTGCCTCGTCAGCATAAGCCGTATCCCTTGTACTGACGTTGAAGCCCTCAATGCTTTCGACAACAGACTTTTTGTGCGAAGGTAAAAAAATTACCTCATCACCTCTGCTAATGCTTCCTCCAGTGATTGTCCCTGCAACAATCCTTCTGGTATCACCTTCTTTTGTAAATTTGTAAATGTCCTGGACAGGCATGCGGAAAACCTGCTCGGCTATGCTCTTTTTATTTTTGAATGCATCCAGCTGCTCAAGTACGGTTAGTCCATCATACCAAATGGTGTTATCCGATTTTTGGGCAATGTTGTCTCCATGAAAAGCACTGATAGGTATGAACTCCAAAGGCTGGATGTTTATTTTGCCAAGAAACTCAGTAAATTCTGCTTTAATTCTACAGAATACATCCCTGTCAAAATCCACAATATCCATTTTATTAACCAGCACTACAACCTGCTTTATACCAAGCATTGAAACAATGTGTCCGTGCCTTTTGGAATTTTCCTGTATACCTTCCTTTGCATCAATTACAAGAAGCGCCGCTTCAGCTCTGGATGCTCCGGTAACCATGTTTTTAAGGAATTCAATATGCCCTGGAGCATCAATGATTATGTAATCCCTTTTGCGGGTCTTAAAAAAGCACCTTGCAGTATCAATTGTAATACCCTGAGCCTGTTCATCCTTAAGGGCATCCAGAAGAAAGGCATACTCAAAAGGCTTGGAGTTTTTTTTGCAATACTCCTTGACTGACTCAAGCTTTCCCTCCGGCAAAGACCCTGTATCAGCCAGCAATCTGCCAATAACAGTGCTTTTTCCGTGATCTACATGTCCTACAATAACAATATTCATCTGCTCTCTTGCTTCCATATTACATATACCCCCCTTTGCGAAGTGTTTCAAGACCTCCTCCATCATCCTTGTCCTGTGCCCTGCCTGACCTTTCGGCAATATTTGCAAATTTACCGCTTCTCAACTCTTCTATTATCTCCTTGACATTTTTTGCCGTAGATTCCACCGGTGATGTACACGGGTAGCACCCCAAAGATCTGTATCGTTTTCCGTCTCCATGGTCAAAATACAATGAGGTAATCGGTATATCTTCTCTTTCTATATACTCCCAGATATTAAGCTCAGTCCAGTCAAGTAAAGGATGAATCCTGACATGGGTTCCCGGTGCAAAATCAGTTTTAAACTGATTCCAGAATTCCGGGGGCTGATCTCCTACATCCCAGTCATTCTCCTTGTCTCTTGGCGAAAAATATCTCTCCTTTGAACGACTTCCTTCTTCATCCGCTCTTACGCCCACAATGACCCCTGTATACTTTTCCTGCTTTGAATCCTTCACATATTCCTTTTTCTCGTGATCCATTACAAACCTTGGCCATTCTCCCGACAAAGTGTTTTTTAAAGCCTCGGATTTCAAAGCCTGGCAGCAGGTCAGCCGGTCTGCTTTTCCATCTGGAAAGGTCTTCTTCTCTTTTAATGCCCCGGTGTTTTCTCCATATATCATTGTAAGTCTCCACTTTAATGCCAGATCATCCCGGTAGCTTATCATTTCAGGTATTTTGAAATGTGTGTCTATATGCACCAACGGAATAGGTACATGTCCGAAAAATGCTTTTCTGGCAAGCCATAAAAGTACAGTGCTGTCCTTGCCGATAGACCAGAGCATGCATAAATTCTTAAACTCCCTGTATGCTTCCCTCAGTATGTATACACTTTGCGCCTCAAGTTTATCCAAATGATTCATTCTACCATCCTCCATCCCTTTTAATCCTTACGGATACATTACCACTATTAATCCCTGATGCCTTAAGCTGTTGTGTTCCTCTTACCTGTGTGCAGTCCGCATTCCTTCCTGTCGGGATTTTCCCACCACCATCTGCCGTCCCTGACATTCTCACCGTCCTTTACAGCCCTCGTACAGGGCTGGCAGCCGATACTTCTGAAATTCTCCTTGTATAACCTGTTATAAGGAATGTTTTCTTTTTTTATGTATTCCCAGACCTTCTGTTCATCCCAAAAGGCTAAGGGATTGACCTTCATGATTTCATTGCCGGCGTCCCACTCAAAAACATTAAGTTCATCCCTTGTGGGTGATTGTTCCCTCCTAAGTCCGCATACCCAGGCATCCACCGTTTTCAACACTCTCTTTAGCGGTATAACCTTCCTTATCTCACAGCATTTTTTCCTAAGGTCGATGCTTTCGTAAAACAAGTTCGGACCGTGTTCATGAACCATTACCTCTAGATCTTTATTGTCGGGTGCATAAATTTCAAAGCTGACATTATATAGCTCTGCTGTATTTTGCAATAAATCATAAGTACTTTGAAAATGTCTTCCGGTATCAATAAAGAATAAACGGCAGTCTTTATTTGCTTTAACAAAAATATCTGTAAGCACCTGATCCTCAATAGAAAGACTGGTTGCCAGGATTATTTTTGACAATCCGAATTTATCAATTGCAAAATCAATAATCTCCTGGGCTGTTTTATCCTTAAACTGCTCATTTAACAGCTTAATTTCATTCCTGTCCATTTTCATCCCCCCATAGGTATAATTTCATATGCCTCTTTTACCTGCACTGCAAATCAAAACCGTTTTAAATCTGCAAATAGTGCTTATTTTCATTGGTTAAACCTTTTAATAGCTACAACTAGAAGTAGAAATCAACTCCTGCTTAGAAGTGCCTGAAATGCAGATATATCCTGTCTCCTTACAAAATCATGAAACAACTCCTCTTTTCTGCGTTCCTTCATGTAATATTCAATAATACTGCTTATACAACTAGCCGCCTCTGCTTTCCTTATACGTGTTTTCAGCTTTTGGCCGAATTGTGCTCCGGGTCCGAGCTTTCCACCGATAAAGACGTCAAAAGCCTCCTCTCTTTGAGAGTCTGTTTTTATAAGTGCAGCCCTAAGTCCTATGTCGGCTATGTGCACATGACCGCAGGAATTGGGACATCCTGTTATACTTATCCGTATTGGCAAGTCGAGCTTGAATTTATCGTCAATAGCACTTGCCAGTTCAAGCGCCATACTCTGTGTATCAGTCAGAGAAAGGTTACAGAATCTTGACCCGGTGCAGGCCACAATATTGGCAAGTATGGTTTCCGGTTTACAGCTGAATTTACTAAGCACTGACGATTTCAAAACCTTGTCAATGTTTGAATTGTCAATCCCTGTAACAATAATATTCTGGCTGGTAGTAGTTCTTAACGTACCGTCACCATATAACTCACTTACTTGAGCAAGCTCGAGCAATTCAGACGCATTCAGTTCACCCAAAGGGACATGTATTCCGATATAGTATTTCCCCTCTTGTTTTTGCTCGTGTACACCATAGTAATATGAATTATTCCAACCAATAGTTTTGTCAATCCCTCTTGTCGTCAATTTACCGGTATATTCAAATAATTTTTCAGTGAATTTTTCTACTCCCCAGTCGTCAACAAGAAACTTCAGACGCGCATGATTTCTGTTTTGTCTATAGCCGTAATCCCTGAAAATTTTAGCTGTACCAATTGCGGCATCAAGAACCTCCCCGGGTAATACAAATACATCTAACTCCTTTGCCATAATCGGTCTTGTTGAAAGCCCTCCTCCAACTCTAAGGTGAAATCCTATAATCTCATTACCATCTGCTTTTTTAACGGCTGGTGTAAAGGATATATCGTTTATTTCCGAGTTTCCCGGATTCACCACACTTGATGAGATTGAGATTTTCAACTTTCTTGGGAGATTTGAAAAATCCCTGTTAAGCAGAAAATAATCATTAACCTGATTGACCAACTCAGTAGTATCCATTAGCTCGTATTTATCAACCCCGGCCAAGGGATTGCCAATTACCGTCCTCGGGCAATCCCCGCAGGATTCATAGCTGGCAAGGCCTACCTTTTCCAACCTGCTAAAAATTCCGGGCAATTGTTCCAATTTAATATTGTAAAACTGAATTGCTCCTCTTGTAGAAATTCTTAGAAAACCCTTTCCGTACTCCCTGGATATACCTGCCAATTCTTTTGCCTGATTTGCCTTCAGCTTACCCGAATTAATACGGACTCTCAGCATAAAAGATCCATTCTTCGGCTTCTGCTCATAAATTCCTGCCCACTTTAACAGTATCCTGTCATCCTCAGGTATTGAATCAAGACCTTGTTTTGAATACTTCCGGACTATAGTTTCCAATACGTCAAGTCCATCCCTTTTTAGCTTTATCCGTTCAACGTTGTTCAAGGACTCAATGTCCCTTTCCCAAACTTTATCATAAGCCATCTGCCAGTTCCTCCCTATATATGATATTCAGGTTAATACTTATTATTCCAATCGATTTACTCAGTTTTCAAACATCATTTACCCAGTATATATACTTTAATATAATTCTTAAAATTCCAATCGGATTTATATGCTTGGAACACTCATATTCCTAGGTTTGAAGCCTGATAAATCGGGACATTGAGGGCTTCCCATGACTTATCCATTTCATTGCCATTTTGTACCAGTTTGGTTCCAGATTTCAATTTCATCACCTCATCGCCTGTTCCAGGTCGTTTATTATATCGTCGGCATCTTCAATCCCAACTGATATCCTAAGTAGCTTATCATTGACACCCAACCTGTCTCTTATCTCAGCAGGTATTGCAGCATGAGTCTGTGCAATCGGATAGGTAATCAGGCTTTCCACCCCTCCAAGGCTTTCTGCAAATATCAATACCCTGACTCTTTCAAGGATTGGTTCTATAAAACTTGCATCCCTGACATGAATTGAAATCATAGCACCGAAACCTGATGACTGCTTCTTTAGCACTTCATATCCCGGGCTATCAGGCAACCCTGCATAATAGACTTTTTCAACTTTCTCATGTGTCTTCAGCCAACCGGCAATTTTCAGAGCGTTTTGCTGCTGCCTGTCAAGCCGTATTCCAAGTGTTTTTATACCTCTTAAAATAAGCCAGCTGTCAAAAGGTGCAAGAACTGCTCCTTCAGACTTTTGTATTAGTCTGAGCTTTTCCGCCAGTTCATCCTCTGACAATATAACAAAACCCGCCAGCGTGTCATTATGACCTCCAAGATATTTTGTTCCGCTATGCAGTACAATATCACATCCAAGCTCAAGCGGTCTTTGATAATAGGGTGTTAGGAATGTGTTGTCGACAATAGTCATCATACCGTTTGACTTTGATAGTTCAACTACTGCCTCAATATCGGTTATTTTCATCAAGGGATTTGAGGGTGTTTCAATAAACACGGCAGCCGTATTTTCCTTTATGGCATTTTCAATATTTATTAAGGAGCTGGTGTCAACATAACTGAATTCAATGCCAAATTTACTGTATATTTCTTCAAAAAGCCTGTATGTACCCCCATACAAGTCATCCGATACTATAATGTGATCCTTTGGAGAAAAGAGCTTTAACACAGCAGATACCGCAGCCATTCCACTCGAAAAAGCAAAACCGTGCCTGCCGTTTTCAAGCAATGCCATAGTATTTTCAAGCTCCTCCCTGGTTGGATTTTGAAGTCTTGAATAATCATAGCCTGTAGTCTGGTTTAACCCCGGGTGCCTGAAGGTTGCACTTTGATAAATCGGAAAACTGACTGCACCTGTATATTGATCATATCCTTTGAATCCGTGGACAACCTGCGTACTTTTACTACATTCCAACACATTTCCACTTCCCTTCATCTTATATGGTTTCATTTCCTACTATTCCTGTTTGTTTTATAATATTATATATGCTATTGTTTTGTCAATATGAATTTAAATAATTTTTGTTTATAACAGATATTAAAGATACTAATATTTTAAGCAGAATAAAGGCATTTCCACATAGAATATTAGCTGGTTCTATTCATAAACCATATAGCATAATCCTGTCTGGACATTTTTTTGATAAACACTCACTAAAGCTGATCTAAAAGTTATATCTGAGTAGACCAAACAAAGAAAAGAGGGCCCTTTCTTCTGAAGTTCCTCTCTTTTATGAAATATTAATCCAAGTCTTGTCTCAATTATTTCTCAATTGAGATAGCTTCTACAGGACATTGCCTTTTAGCTTCCTCTGCTTCATTTTGCAATTCCTGTGACAATTCTTCCGTGATTGCTTCTGCCTTGCCTTCATCATCCATTTTAAACACTGCAGGAGATAGTGCTTCGCATAAGCCACAGCCAATACACAAATCCTTGTCTACACATGCTCTCATACCACTCCCTCCTTTCTCCTTAAAATTCCTGCTTCTCCTCAAGCTCACTTAGCAATGCCAAATACTTGCTCTGGGTTTTATCTTCAGCAGCTTTTTCTTCAAAAGCGAGACACTCCTGCTCCAGCCTGTTAATAGTCTCTTTGGAAAGGTTGTTTTGCGCATATTTGTAGACTACTCCATCCTCTTTGTCAATATGCCTGTTGAGCAAATGAGTATATGAAACAGCATTGGCTATAACATCAAGCCTGGCATCCATATTCCCCTCAAGTACAAGTTTTACCGCAGCTTCAAGTTCCTGAGCATGCAGTCTTCCCAGGTCATGCTCCACATTCATACCATACCGCACAAGCTTTTCCGCTGTCGGACCAAGTTCTTCCACCATCCTGTTAAACAGGAGAAGCTCTTCCTTTCCATGATGGTGTTTATCAGCATAATTCCTTATAAAATCAAGGATCTTATAAAAGTCCTCATATTGAACAACTTCACCGCTTAATATTCTATTACAGTACTTGCGTATAACCGCAAGCATTCTTTTTATATTCCTGTGTTCATCAACCATTAGCTCAATACAGTTCATAAGCGTCCTCCTTTTCACTGTTGCTTGACAATCCGGTTCAAACCGTCCCCTGACTTCTCATATTTATATTTGTCATTGATACCAAAAACAAAAGCTTTAATCCATGCTTCCCTTAAATCATAGAAGTTCCGTACATCACCGCCAACCCGATCCCAATAAGCTTTATGCAGGCACATGGTTGTCTTCCATGAAAACTCATCATCATTGTTTATGACCATAACATTTACCCTGTCGCAAGGCATACCTTCGAGTAAAAAATCATTAAGAGCTTTGAATATTTCTTCCGGAGATTCCACCTTGTTTGAATACTCCTGTGCGGCTGCCTTACCTTGCTCTGAGTATATTTTCAGTAAATCAGTTTTATATGCAGTATTCCATTTTAATAGTTCTGTTATTAGCATTGCTTGCCTGAGTTCTGCACTTTCAATTTTCATTTGAAGCCGCCCGTGAATATCTGAATTGCCTATAATTTCCTCAAGAGGCTTTCCCCCTGTGGGAGAGCCAAACTGCTCATTAGTTTGGTTCACCAATGCATCTATATCCTTGTCCCGCTCTTTTACACTTTTGATAATTTGATCTTCAAGCTCTTCAAAGCATAGAATTTTATTATAAAGCCAATAATGTATATTGCCTAAAAACAAGCTCACACTGTACACCCCCATTTATTGTTTATTGTTTATTCTTGATTCAAAGCCTCTAACAGCTTGTCAATACTGATGCCATGAACCATAGATGCTTCCTCTATTGTCTCTGCCTGTGATGACGGGCACCCGATACAACCCATTCCAAAACTCATTAAAATCTGTGGCGCCTGCGGATTAGCCCTTATTACCTGTCCGATAGTCATTTCCTTAGTTATTTTCATGTTATTATCCTCCTTATTCTTTTTAAAATCCAATTTTATTTTATCCTGGCAAAAAAATAATTGCTGTGATTATAATCACAAATAAGACAAATTTAACAGAATAATTATTGAATTTCTTCTACAGGCATTCATCCATTATTAGCGCATGTTTCATTTGCGATATCTCGTTTGCTGAAATTCCCTATGACTTTCATATTAATCACTCCATTTTCTGAACAAAATATTGTTTTCCAGATGAATATGCTGGAATAAATCAGCCTCAAGTTCTTCCAAAGTTTTAAAGGTTATATAATAAGTATTGCACCCATCCTCGGGAACACTGTAATCCTCTGTTATTTTCCTTAGCTCTTTTAAGATGTTTCCGGCTGTCTCGTGCTCATCCTCTGTTTGCCTTATAACCTGTTTTGCTTTCTCAAAGCTTTGGGCACTCGAAGTTTTATCATATTCTGCGATTAGTGGAAAAACGATTTCCTCTTCCATTATCAAGTGCTGCTCCAGTTCTGCCCTCAAAGTTGAGAATAGCTTGTGGACTCTGAAAAGCACCGCATGATTAATTCCATGTACTTTCATTATTTTTACTGTTAACTCGCCAAGCTCAGGGAGCACTTTTTTAACATAAACATGATGAGTACCCTCAATGTATTGAGTCAATTCATGTAGGGACATTTCTGTGAAACTCTTGCCGCCTGTACCTACCTTGCTGTTTTCAACAAATGCTTCATTGAGCTTTTTCAAAACTTCGCCTTCATCTACCTTCAGCTCTTTTACCGCTTCAGAGAGCTTTCTGTCTCCTCCGCAGCAGAAATCTATCTTGTATTGTTTGAAAATTTCACTGGCTTTAGGCAGCATTGCAACAATTTCCCCTACAGCCTGATTACCGTTAAAAATAGTATTCATAATATATTCCTCCAATCTGCAAATAAGTTATCCTATGGTCTAATTGTATAGCAAGCCAAATAAATTTTCTGTGACTCAAGTCATAATTTCATAAAAAAACTTCGGGATATCGAGTCCCTCTTTCACTTCGTTCGAAAGAGGTTAAAAAAAAGCCTTAAGGATTCTCTCCCAGGCTTTTATATTAATAACATACTATTCCTCTATAGCTTTTATATCCAATATCAGCACCTTTTTATTCCCAATCATCTCTATAATACCTTCCTCTTGCAGGGCACTTAACTTCCTGCTTACCGTTTCTCTTGCGACTCCTATATAATTGGCTATCCCCTCACGGCTTAGCGGAAGCTCTACAAGAATTCCCCCTGGGTGCTTTTTCCCATACTTTTGCGCAAATTCAATCAGAATGCTGTTAATGCGCGCTTCGATGCTTTTTGTACCCATACTTTGGACTGCACCCTCAATTCTCTCCATGCGGCTGCATAATTC
The DNA here is from genome assembly GCA_012513545.1 of Clostridiaceae bacterium. The sequence goes on along the minus strand of JAAZCB010001225.1, from coordinate 1,502 downwards.
TCCAATAATCTTAATCCCTATTTCAGGATAATCCTGCAACAGCTTCTGAAAATCCTTTTTATTTATCATACAGATGTTAGTGGCTTCTAAAGCTTCAACGTTATAGGTAGCTTCCTGGTTATTCAGGAGGTTCTTTTCTCCAAAAAAATCACCCTTCGCGAATATATACAGAATCTGTTCCTTCCCTTCCGAAGTATAACGAAAAACCTTTACCTGACCCTGATCTATAATGACCAGGTTTTCCGGGAAGCTTCCTTCCATAATAATCAGCTCCCCCTTTTCATACTTCTTTTTAACTATAAGGGCTGCAACCTTGCTTAATTCTTCTGAAGCCAGACCGGAAAATATAGGTACTCTTGAAACACACAACCGGTGCTGACAGTTTTCACAATTACAAACTGAGCCTTTACCCACCTTACATCACCTCTTAACTTATAATGAGCGAGGTCACAATTTATATTTTATTGTGACCTCATATCAAAGTATGAAAACCTCTTTTATATTATTTTACCACTCATCTGTTACTAAATATTAATAATTTCTTAATGCTCTCAAGCAAAAAATTCTACTTTCCTGCTATCTATCAAGCAAGGAGCATTCTATTTCTATTTCTTTTCCTTGTCTTTGTCCTTTACTTTATCTTTATCTTTATCTTTGTCTTTATCTTTGTCTTTGTCTTTATCTTTGTCTTTGTCCTTTTCTTTGTCTTTGTCCTTTTCTTTGTCTTTGTCCTTATCTATATCTTTTTCTTTGTCTTTTTCCTTATCTTTGCCTTTTCCTATTTCCTTATCTTTATCCTTTTCCTTCTTTGGCTCAACATGAAAATGTATTGCACCTCCGTTATGCTTAACATTTAAGGCTTTGTAAATAGGCTCTGCAGTAGTATCTGTCCCCGACCATACTCGTATGCTAACCTTTTTGCCTGCATTGTCAATCCTTACATTAACGGTAAACACGTCCTTCGTTCCCTTAATTTTTCCTGTACCCTGGAACTCTGCGCCTTCCGGACTTATAACAAACCAGTCTATATCCTTGCAGTCTATCTTCATATCAGACTTATGACGGTGAATTTTAATTTTGCCGGTTGGGCGGCCGTCTTTGTTTAATTTTATGTTGAAGTCATAGTTAACTTTACCCAAGTCTCCATTTGCAGGTTCTGTAACTTCTATCCATCCTGCACCTTTTATACCGGCAACCTTTATTTCCGGCAGAAATTCGTCAACAACTGTAACTCTCATTGTTTTTACTGCTGTATTGCCTCGACTGTCCGAAGCCTTGAAGGTAACAATTGTTATACCTACAGGGTAAAGTGTTAATGCATCATTTTCTACCGAAACTTCACCGTCAACCAGGTCATACGCAGTCGCATCCGCAATTTCCACAGGCGTCATCTCTCCGGTTGCAGTTACTGTTATATCCTCAGGAATGCTCAAATCCGGTGCTGTAGTATCTGTGACAGTAATTGTCTGTACTGCCGTAGTTACATTTCCGTAAGCATCTGT
>JAAZCB010001224.1 GCA_012513545.1 Clostridiaceae bacterium | reverse complement strand
TGTATTTTAGACCTCTCGGATTTATAAACACGCCATATATGATAATACTTGTAAGGACAATGATTACAAAATAACCTATAACAAATATGCCCTGTGTGCCAAATTTTGTATTAAATAATACGTATTGGCCCTCTGAAATAAATAAACTTGAAGTACCAACAATTAGAAACACTATTGGAACCATAACAATATAAAATAACTCATCAAGTAGCGCAGTAATCATAACAATTGCAGTTGTGCGCCCCATACCTATACCCTCGCGATGAACAATGTACAATGCAACAGCCGATCCACCTATAACACTTGGTGTAACAGCAGAAGCAAATTCCCAAAGCATAATGACATCAAAGCTTTTTCGCCAACTTAACTGCTTATCGGTTAATATCCTGATACGATACATATAGGACAAATCCCTTACAGCCATCAATACCAAAGCAAGGAATAGAAACACATAAGAATTATTGTTCCATCGCAGTGTTTTAAAGACTCCAGGATCAAAATTCCTATAGACAAGATAAAATGCAACACCAAGACCTAATAATACCGGAAGTAATATTTTTCGAAACTTAAAAAATTCCAATACTTTATGATGCTGTGTATTCACCTTTGTCCCCCCTTGCAATTCAATGATAAAATTGATAATATACTAATACAGCATATAAACCAAAATTTAATGTACTATGTTTTTTAAAATCGCATAAAAATACAAATATTATTACAAATTTTAATAATTGTGCCAATGTGTCATATAAATATTATATGTTCCGGTCAATTTGTCTTGTTTTTATTCATTATCATACGAAAAGTGGATTTGGTATATAATTTGAAATATGCAGAAACAGAATTAAAAATAAAACGGAGGATCAAACAATGACAATAATACGATGGAATACAGCGCCTAATGCTGCAGAAATGCTTTCAAACATGATTGAAAGAAATATTGCTTTGAACAATCAAAATTGTAATGTCCGCCCGGCATACAATATCTTAGATAAAAACAACGCCTGGGAGATACAATTGGCAATACCCGGTATTTCAAAAGAAGCTGTAAAAATTGAGGTAAAGAATAATATGCTTGTCGTTTCTTATGAAAACGAAAAGCAAGTTGATGATACTGAAACATTTATCAGAAAAGAGTTTTCAGTTAAAGCTTTTAGTAAGTCTTTCAGCATTCCAAAAGAAGCTAATCCTGAAAAAATTGAAGCAAGTTATAAAAACGGGATACTATCAATAGTCATTCCGCGGCATGATGCTGATAAATTAAATCTGTTAAAAAATATTTCAATAAACTAATACAACTAACAAATCCATTATATCTCCAGGGATTTTTTCACGTGAAAAAATCCCTTTTTTATTTTAATCCCAACATCCCTATTATATTTGAATTATAATTAATTACGGTTAGAAAAATTGCATTAAACCACAAAAAGTACTAAGCCAGAATGTTCAATTATAGGAGAATACGATAAAGCTAAGGAAAATATAAAAGAATATCCTAACTTCGCATATTGAATGTTCAAAACATTGAAATTAATATTCATCTTTGTAACTTCTGTTCTGCCATAAATAATAAATTGCAAAAAAATGAAATCAAGGTATACAGATAAGCATTTGAGAAAAATCATTTTTATAATGATGGCATTTTCGCTAAGTACATTACATTTAGTACATGGCCAGAACATTAATTATAATGAATATTTTCAAAATAAGGGTTTACGGATTGACTATTACAGTACTGGAAATTCAGATACTACTATCGTATCTTTAGGAAGGTTTTATGAACAACCATACTGGTCAGGGCCCAGGGAAAAGCTACTTGATCCGTTCATGTATGGCGACCATCAGGTTCAGATATGGGATAAGGAAGGTATAAAAATGCTATTTTCAAAAACCTATTCAAGCCTTTACTTTGAATGGCAGTCAACAGAAGAAGCTAAATCAACATGGCGTACTTTTCCTGGAAGTATAATCGTTCCTTATCCAAAAGGAAAAAGCATAATAAAACTGCTATCCCTTACTTCAAATAATACCTGGAGTGAACAACTAAGTGTAAACTTTGACCCTGAGAATATCTTTATTTCACGTGAAAAAAGCCATCCTTTTAAAATCAATAAAGTTCAGGAATCAGGCAATTATAAAGAAAAACTTGACATTGTATTTCTTTCGGAAGGGTATACAAAAGATGAAATGCAACTTTTTAACCAACATGTTAACAACTTTGTTGGTAGATTATTTACAGAACCACCTTTTGACAAGAATAAGGATAAAATAAATATCTGGTCTATTGAAGTGCCATCACAAGAGCAGGGCACTGATATACCAGGCGATTGGAAATGGAACAATACAACCTTTAATTCAGAGTTTTATACCTTTGAAACTGACAGATACCTGACTACATCTGACATTCAAACTATACATTCCATTGCTTCTGGTGTCCCCTTTGATCAGATAATCATTTTGGTCAATTCTGAACGCTACGGAGGTGGTGGAATTTATAACTTTTATGCAATAACCACAGCAGGGCACCCGGATAGTTTTCTTGTTTTAATCCATGAATTTGGTCATTCTTTTGGAGGCCTTGCTGATGAGTATTTCTCATCAGAAGTTGCTTTTGAGGAATTACATTCCATAGATACAGAGCCTACAGCGCCAAATATTACAAGTCTTGTTGATTTTGATAGTAAATGGAAACACCTACTCCAGGAAGGCACTCCAATACCTACTCCCATAAAGGATGCCCTAAAATATAAAGTAGGGGTCTATGAAGGAGGTGGCTATCGCTCAAAAGGGATATATCGTCCAGCATACAACTGTTATATGAAAGAGTTGAATGCCAAAGGTTTTTGCTTAGTTTGTCAATATTCATTACAACAGATGATTGATTTTTATGGGAAGTAGTTTTTTTGTATTTTTGCCTCACATTATGAATTTTAAAAATCATCCCATACTGTATTGATAAACAAAGCCATAAGTATTGTTATTGGTCAAAAAGACCAGAAAAGGCTAAGGTGAATGTATTTCAATACGTAAAAAAAATTAGCATGAAAAATCTTATTGATTTACACCAGATGGCGAAATCAAATCGCAAGAAAAAATTAGTTCTTGCAGCTGCCCATGATGACAACGCTCTTGAAGCCGTAGTAAATGCTTGCAAAGCAGGCATTATCGATGGCGTTCTTGTGGGCAACAAGGAAAAAATCCTTGAAATAGCCCAAAAAAACCATTTTGACCTGAAATCATTTGAAATCATTGACGAAAAAGATGCTGATAAAGCTGCTGCTATTGCTGTAAAAATGGTTCACGACAAACAAGCCGACATTTTAATGAAAGGGAACCTTGGAACAGCTAACCTTCTTAGGGCTGTATTAAACAAAGAATATGGCCTTCGAAGTGGTGAACTTTTATCGCACCTTGCTCTGTTTGAGCTTCCAACCTATCACAAAATCATTGCACTTACAGATGCTGCAATGAATATTGCTCCCGATTTTAGTGGTAAAGTTTCCATTATAAAAAACTCGGTTGAATATATGAGAAAATTAGGGATTGAAAAACCCAAGGTTGCAGTATTGAGTGCAGTAGAGACTGTAAATCCTGACATGAAGTCAAGTATGGAAGCTTCAGCATTAGCCAAGATGGCTGACCGTGGTCAGATTAAAAATTGTCTTATTGATGGACCATTGGCCTTTGATAATGCCGTAAGTA
>JAAZCB010000104.1 GCA_012513545.1 Clostridiaceae bacterium | reverse complement strand
TTAATAGATTTGTCAAGGTGAGCCGATTTAAAGAAATAAAATCAGAGATTGTCATAGTTCAACCTGGTCTATCTCGCACTAATCGCAGCACTGAACAGACAGCTGTACTTGCTGCTGCGGATAGCTATCTAAAAGAAACAATCGGCGTTGAACTGGACGTTATTTGCAGTATCTGACGGATAATAACGTATTTAGTTTGTCCCGCCTCAGTCGGAAATGGACTTTTGGACTGTTTGTTTTAACAAGTTAGAGTATGATTTTTGACCCCCTAAATTTAATTATAAACAAGGAGCCAATATATTTGTTATGAGTTGGGAAAATACATTTAGTTCGTGGAGTCAACCACCCGGACAAACGGAAAAGGATAAAATGAATAACGCCGAGGTAGCAATCAGAAAGGCTATTGCTAATCATGCTCTCCTTTCCGGTATGGATATCTCAATATTTCCACAAGGTTCTTATCGAGCAAACACAACCATAAGGCAAGACAGTGATGTTGATGTGTGTGTACGTCTTAATTCAACATTTTTTACTTATTATCCAGAAGGTAGAACAGATAAGGATTTTGGAAATGTAGAGGGTAGCATATCATTTATGGAATTTAAAAACTTTGTTGAAGAATCTTTAAATACTTATTTTGGAAGTAAAAATATTAAAAGGGGAAATAAGGCATTCGATATCCACTCTAATTCATACAGGGTGGACGCAGATGTTGTTCCAGCATTTGCATACCGTTATTATCTTGGAGATGGCAATGAAAACTACATTAACCCGATTGGTATTGCGTTTGATACCGACAAAGGTAATAGAATAATAAATTGGCCGGACCAAACTTACTCGAATGGTGTTGATAAAAATAATTTCACATCTCGTCGATACAAGAAAATAATCAGGATCATAAAAAACATTCGTAACAAAATGCAGGAAGATAAAATTTCCGAAGCTAATAATATTGCATCATTTTTAATTGAAAGCCTTGTTTGGAATACTCCTAATGAAGGTTTTGGCCATTCAGATCTTACAACTGATGTCAGATATGTCTTAGCTCACACATTTAATAACACTCTTACTGAGGAAGCGTGCTATGAATGGGGCGAGGTAAATGAAGTTAAATATCTTTTTAGATCTTTACAACCGTGGAACAGGAGCCAGGCCCATAATTTTATATCCGCAGCTTGGGATTATATCGGTTTTAAATAATTATGAAAGATATTCGCAAAGAAATCTTAGTTTGGATACAACCCATCACTTTTGTGGCAATTTGGATGGCAGTATTATTCTTTTCAGGAGCTTGCTTCAAAATAGACTGGGAAGCAATAAAGAAGTTGCCGGACGTTATTACGATTTACGTTTTACTTGTTATAGTTTTTACTAATTGGGCTTGGAGGTTACCTATTTTTAAAGGTTGGCTTGTATCATTTCCTGATTTACAGGGAACTTGGAAAGGGGAAATAGAAAGCACCTGGAATGACCCTGCTACTAGTCAAAAGATTCCGCCAAAAGATGTCACATTAGTGATAAAACAGACATTTTCAAAAATAAGTTGCTCCATGTATACAGATGAGTCGGATAGTTTTAGTAATACTGCACAAATTAACGAGGATGATGATAGTGGCATTTTTAGATTAAGTTATAACTATACTAATAGACCAAAAGCGAATGTTCGAGACCTGGTTGTGCTAACCTAAAATTGATCAGGGAAAGGGCCTTGTGCTAACCGAAAATTGACCACCCCAGAGCACCAGAGACCTGCTAAGAAGATACTGTATTCCAGATCTTTCAAGCAGGAGGAATC
>JAAZCB010001223.1 GCA_012513545.1 Clostridiaceae bacterium | reverse complement strand
TGAAATTCAAATAAACCCTGATAACATATATGTATACACACATGCCCATATGCCTGACGGAAAATATTCGGTGAATGCATGGATCGGTGATATCAATCTTGCTGATACTCAGAATGAATATAAGAAGCTTGGAACGCTAAAGGGTATTGCAGCACTTGATAAAATAGAAGTATCTGTAAAAGGCTCAATGTATGAAGATACAAATTAACATAAAGAGGATTTGATTGTGAATTGGAGGGATAAATATGTATACCCCAGATGATATTAGAAAGGCTGCTAAAAAAATCAACAACATGCAAAAAGACCTTAGCAGCAGTGAATCAAAGTTCAGGGGAGAACTTGGGAGCCTTGACAAATGGTGGAAGGGCGATGCCTGTAAAGCATTTATCAGCAGTTATAATGATGCCGTGCCAGAGATAAACGGGTTGTACAAAGAAATAGACAACCTTGAAGAGGGCTTAAAGAAACTTGCTTCAAAAGTTCAACAGGCTGATGATGAAAAAAAGCGAAAAGCTGCGGATAAGAAAAAGTCGGGACAGGCAACGAACAATAAACGCTGATAAGGAGAAGTAGATTGTGATTTCGATATATAGGGTTTTCAAAGAGGAGAAAAGGGGAATTCTTTTGTTGACCTTTACGGCAATTCTTGCTTTTATACTCTATGGATGCGGAAATGGGGGAGATTTAGTGGAAGAGAAGGCAAAAATGGAACACCATTTGAAAGATAAATTTGGCAAGGATTTTGTGATTGAGTCAATTAATTATTACAGTGAACAGTTGGGAGGAGACAAACGCATTAAAGCGGTGGTATATCCGGCAGACGACAGTGAACTGAAATTTGAGGTCAAGAAAATGCTTGGTGACAAAAAATGGGCATTTACAAACTCACAATATTCCGATAAATATTTGAATACTCTGTGGAATAAGCAGATGACGCAAAAAGTGATACAAGAGTTTGAAACTGAAATTACAGAGGTCGGGGTATCCGCACCATTATTGGAAATTGAAAAGAACTTAAACGGTAAAATCCTGGATATTGATGAAGCAATTGAATCGTACGGGAAGGATATTACTCTTAATATACGGTGCGGTTATTTCGTAGGCGTTGATTTGCAGCAGTTGGATTCTGACAGGCTGGAAAAACTATATTCCGCTATTTTGACAATAAAGGGTTTAAATACAGGTAAGGTTGGACTGATTGCAAGATATTTCAACGAAGAGCATAAGAAGGATATTGAAAAAGACCCTGTGAAATACCTGATGGCAGAAGCCTCTGATTATAGAGACTTAAAAAATAACAATACACTCTTATTTAGTATTGATATTGAGGATATTGAAACGATAAATACACCTGGGGATTTGCAGAACTGCATTGAGAAGTAGCCCAGTATTTGATTTTTGGGGGGGATTATTATGTCACTTACGGATGAACAATATCTGGTTCTTAGTAATATTGCTTATATTGATTTTAATATTAATACCGACAGAAACAAAACAATCGGTCAACTCTTAAGTGAAGGCAAGATAGATGTCGGAGTAGAATGGCAGGATGCATTGCAAAGCGTTACGGATTTTAAATTGACGAACTTCAGAAATAACAATGGTTGGACAGGCTCTGGCTTTGCAGGCTCAGCTTTTGAAACTCCATCAGGGGAAACGGTATTTGCCTTCAGAGGCACGGAACCGGATAAAGCTGACCAGATTCTTCATGATTTGGCTATTACGGACGGTCATATTGCACTCCAGTTAAGGGATGGATTGCCGCAGCAGTTTTATGATGCCCGGAAGTTTGTCGAGGATACATTGAGTCCTAATGGCAGGCTTGACGATAAGGCTTTGAACCTGGCTGTCTCAGAATATAATGTTACATTTACCGGGCACTCCTTAGGTGGAGGACATGCCCAATACATGACCTATTTGACACACGATTCCGGAACCACCAGGGCTGTTACCTTTAATGGAGTTGGAATTGGCCAATTGCTGCCGTATGAAGATTCCTATTCCCAATACAGGGTTAGGGATTACTGTGATTCGGCGGATATAATCGGGGTTTACGGTGTGCAGTTGGGAGAAACGGTTTATCTTAAGAATTCAGCAATTGCAGACAGCAGTAATAAGGGACTTAAAGAAAGGTTTTCTACGTACTTTGGACAGGTATTTGGTATTGGTTCTCACGGAGTGGAAAATTTTCTCGATGATTTTGACGAATTGGGCAGGCTGATACCCGATAATGTGGTTGAAAATAATGACATTGGTTTTGTAAGTCTTATTTCAGATGTGCTGCATACAATGAAAACGCTGCCTGAAAGGATTGCGGGTATGTGGGACAGCGAATACAATGTAATTGCAGAACTGGTTTTATCAGGCGTGTTAGGCATTGTATGCTGGCCTTTGTACATTGATGTTTTTATTGGTGCATTAAAGAAGAATATCGAATTGTTTGTAGATAAAGCTAAAGAGTTCTTTGGCATGGCGGTTGATACACTCAAATCCATAGGAGAGCTTATTGTAGATGGATTTGAAAGAATGGCCGAAGGGGTTAAAAACTTTGCACAAAGTCTTGGGGACTCCATCAGAAGGTTTGCAGAAGGTGCGAGAAACGTGTGGAATGGACTGGTAGATAAGGTTAGGGATATAGCTGACAGAATTGTCGAGACAGGCAAAGACGCTTGGGAAAAGGTAACGGAATTCAAAGACACTGTTATATCAGAAGTATCAGATTTTTTCAGAAGAGTTGCTGACGGTTCAAGAAGATTTATTACGACAGTAAAGGATGCTGTTACTGACTCATGGAATACAATCGTGGATGGCGCAAAAAAAGGTGTAGAAAGCGTTGCAAACAAAACCAGGGAATTTATTGGAAACCGCATTGATGATTTCAAGAGAGGTCTGGGTTTTGTCAGGGATCAGGTAAGTCGGGGGATTAATAGGGTCAGTGGGTTTAACCCGGGTAAAAAACTCGTACGTAGAGTAGTTAAAGGTATGGCAGCTTATGGTTCCGGAATTTTATCTGTTGATTTGATACGTCTTGCAGATTTGCAGAATAAATTAAGCAAGCTTGAAAAAGTATATGATGATATTGTTCGGAAGATTATCAGTGAAGCCAACAAGGTGACAGCGGACGCAGACCGCAGATATAGCGAATACTATGTAAAACAGCAAATAAAGGCAATTAATGAAACCATAAAGCAGATTAAAAATAGCAAAAATCGTCTGTGTGATGCATTTGAAGGAAAAGCAGGCTCACTGAAGAGCGCGCTGGCTCACTATAAAAAAATTGAGAATAACCTTATAAAAGTTGCCGCGGACTAAGAGTCACTGGGGACGGTTCTTATTGACTCATTAAGAGGACTGTTAATTGATACCAGTAAATATGATACCTAGGGAAGGGATGTGACCGGTTAATGAAGGCTTTCAGAATGTTTGCAATTATTTTTTTATTTATACTTGTGGGATGTACTTACAACACAGGAGATGAAACATTTAGCCAAGCTCAATACAAAGTACTGAAAACACTTGACCTTGAGTTTAAACCACTTGATATGAAAGTATTAGTTGAGTCCAAGCCCAATACAGACTGGATAAAGGGTAAAAGTGTGTATTACGGCGATCTGCCCGGACAGAAGGAAGCAACGATAAGCTTTTATCTCGATACCCAATCCCTTGACAATAAAGATGTTTATGCATATCTTGAAGTTGAGGACAAAACTTTTGAAATAGGAAATATAAGCTGCTATGGATTGGACGGATTGGAGACATTGGAATGGATGGATTTAACAAATGACGGTATCAGTGAGATATACCTGTCAGGCTCAACAGGGAGTACATGCCTGACTTCCTGGGTAATTGGAAATATGAAGGGACAATGGGTTAAAATGTTGGATTACAGCAATATAGACTTCCATGACCTTGATGCAGATGGCAGTATCGAAATGTCCACAACCTCGAGAGGAAGTCTTCCCGGTTTTGTAGAAGTATTGAGGTGGAATGGAGAATGTTTTGAAATTGCGAACATCGCAGACCAGACAAAAAATATGTATGCCCGCTTAAAGAATGATGAACAGGGACGATGGATAATCGAAGCCGGAAAGGTTGGAAAGGAAAATAAGCCTCACAATTATATATACATGGATGGAAAGCTGGCGCAGATAAAGTTTTAACTCTTAATTAGTTATAATTCATAAAAAAAAGAGAGTTCATTTAATAACTCTCTTCATCCTCATTTCTAATATCATTAAGGTTATAGGTAATACATTTTGAGGCTCTTCTGACCTTTGTGCTTTTTGCCGGCTTATCGGCTTTCAGGCTTTTTGAAGCAGTACTTTTCTTTCCTGAAGCTTTACCGGACGAAGCATTGGCAGCTTTAAAAGCGCAGTTTTTGTTTGTGCAGGCTTCATTAATCATTAATGAGCCGCAAGTGCAAAATTGTGCCAAATAAATCACTCCTTTATCTTATAAGTATATCACAAAAAACAGGATTTTAGTTACTATTTTAATAATATCCAAGAAATATGTTCATTAATACATTAATCCTGCAAAAGCTTTTGCTTTTCAAAAAATTAAAAGTAGTATATAATAAGTTATACAATAAAATATAATACTACATGGAAGACACATAATTACAATTATTTAGGTATAATTTTTTTAAGCAATTTTCCGATATTATTGTCAGGACAGATTTTTATTATTTCTTCAATAGGAGCTAAATATTAATGTTTAGGAAAAAAATATTAATT
>JAAZCB010001222.1 GCA_012513545.1 Clostridiaceae bacterium | reverse complement strand
TTGTACTAATTAATAACTGTACGGGCCTGCTTGATGTTGTTCCGTTTGCATACCTGAAGGTTAAGTCATATGTCCCGTATGAAGGTATGCTAACATTCCATTCAATATAACTTCCTCTGACGTTATCGTAATTAACGTAACTGTTGCCAGAATAGCCTCCATTTACAGTTTCGGTTACTGCCATATACAAGGATGCATCTTCCGCCTGATAGATACCATCCGTAGGTTCAGGAGATTGTGAGGGATTTAATGCTTCTACCGGAAAAATATCTATGATACCCAATATGTATCTCTTTAGTAATGAGTAGTCTGTCGAGTTGATCTTTCCATCACCGTTTAAATCCCCGATAGTCTCTCCGTTGGAAATGGGAAACTCGGAGATTATCTCCAACAGATACCTTTTTGCTAAGGAATAATCCGTTGAATTGACGTTTCCATCGCCATTAAGATCTCCATACTTTGTTGAAGCTGGTCCTTGAGAAAAACAATAGCTGGAAGACAAACTGATTATCATGCAAAAAGTCACCAAATACAGCAATACTTTTTTCATCCTGTAAAAACCTCCCTAAAAAATATGTTCATATAATATATATTCGAAAGAGATTATGTTTTTGTGTTACATAAATTTAATCTTATCAATATTTTTAATTTTAGTGAAGATAACAGCATTTCAATAAAATTATATAAATCCTTGTCATAAATATATACAAAACATAATATCTATAAAAACATCAGAGTATATCAGGAGGCTAATAACATGGAAACTAAAGACAAGCAGGTTTTTAAAATGGATGAGTATAATAACTTTGAACGCGATATTCTAAGGTATCTGTGCACTGAAGTAAGAGAGGTTATAAAGAAAATAGGCTTGGTTGATTTAATGACACTTGAAGAGATCAGACTTCGAGCAAACAGACCGGTTATGCTTCAGAACTCAAGCGGGAGTCTATTTTTAAGTGTAGAAGGAAAACTTACAGCCAGCAAAACAAATCTTTTTTATGTTACACCGGAACAGATAATTAAAACCCTGGAACTAATAAGTGAGAACTCTGTTTATGCCTTCCAGGAGGAAATTAGGAACGGGTTTATTACCTTAAAAGGAGGGCACCGTGTCGGAATCTCCGGAAGGGTAGTGCTTGAGGGAAATACAATTAAAAATATCAAGGACATTTCCGGTCTTAACATAAGAATATCAAGAGAAGTAACCGGATGCTCTTCAAAGATACTGAGGTTTATTGTAGAGGATAATGGTGATATCTACAATACATTAATAGTGTCACCTCCAGGCTGTGGCAAGACAACTCTATTAAGAGATCTGACCAGGTATCTTAGTGATGGAATAGAACAGCTTGGCTTTAAAGGTGTGAAGGTTGGAATTGTTGATGAACGTTCAGAGATTGCAGCATGTTTTAAAGGTGTTCCGCAAAATCGTGTTGGTATGAGGACTGATGTTCTGGACGCATGTCCAAAACAGCTTGGAATTTCAATTATGCTAAGGTCCATGTCTCCCCATGTGATTGTTACGGACGAAATTGGCAGCATTGGAGACAAAGAGGCAGTTATGCAGGTAATTAACGCGGGAGTCAGGTTTATTACTACTGCACACGGCTACAACATGTCCGAGCTTAAAACAAGAAAAGAGGTTTTGAGTCTGGTTGAGGAAAAGTTATTTGAGAGGTACATAGTTCTAAGCAACAGAAAGGGGCCCGGAACGGTGGAAGAGATAATTGACGGAAATTCAATGGATGTGCTTTTCAGGGGGTAGGAAGTATGCTTATAAAATTAATTGGGAGTTTTATTGTATTAGTATCATGCAGTGTCTTGGGATTCATACATTCACAGAAATTCTCCAGAAGACCGTCTGAACTAAGAACCTTGCAGGGATTATTGCAGATGTTTGAAAATGAGATAAGCTTCCTATCCAATGTTCTTAGTGATGCTTTTCTGAAAATACACAGATGCAGTGACTCTTTAGTATCGCTGTTTTTTATGGCTACTGTAGAGAATTTAAGAAGTGATGCTGGACTAAACGCTTCTGAAGCCTGGGCTATGGCTGTAGAAGAGAATATTTCCCGGACCTCTCTTTGTAAAGAGGACAAAGAGATACTTGTTTCCTTCGGTAAGCTTCTAGGCGGATCTGACATTGACGGCCAGATAAAAAACATCAGACTCACAATCAATCAGTTAAAACTTCAGGAACAAAAGGCGGAAGAGCTGAGAAGGAAGAATGAAGGCATGTTCAAGAATCTTGGTGTGTTGGGAGGTCTGGCAATAATTATAATTTTGTTCTAACTTAATAAATTTCATGAATATACTTGTACAAAGAGTGTTGAAACCAATGAAATTTTATTAATTGTTTAATGAATTCAATTAACAGGGGAGAAAGATTTGCTATGAATATAGACTTGATATTCAGAATTGCGGCAATAGGAATTCTGGTTTCTGTTTTAAATGCTGTGTTGAATAAATCAGGCAGAGAAGAGCAGGCAATGATGACAACACTTGCAGGACTTATAGTAGTGCTGATGATAGTTGTCAAGGAAATAGTAAATCTGTTTGATACAGTAAAAACGCTTTTCCAGTTCTAGTATAGTGTTTCTCAAATTTCTATCCAAATGAGAATCCTCCGAACTCCTTAAATCATCGGGATTCTCGGATTTTCATTATTCAAAGGTAATTTGAGAATACACTACTAGTTACGGGAAAGTTAATAAGGCGGATGATACAAAAGTGGAATTATTTCAGATTATAGGACTTGCTTTAATCGCAACCATAATTATTATTGTACTTAAGGCGCAAAGGCCTGAGATTGCAGTCCAGGTAAGCCTTGTAACGGGTATTGTAATTTTTATGCTTATACTCGGAAAGGTAGCTGCAGTGGTTGATTTGTTAAACAGCTATGCTGCAAAGGTTAACATTGATAAGTCTTACCTTTCGACACTTCTTAAAATTGTCGGTATAGCATACATAACCGAGTTTGGTGCAGAAGTATGCAGAGATGCGGGTGAGGGCGCTATAGCTTCAAAGGTTGAACTCGCAGGGAAGGTTGTAATTATGGTACTGGCAGTACCTATTATTACATCACTTCTGGACCTTGTAATAAATATTATGCCTTAAGGGGCAGCTAACAGGAGATTAAGATGCATATAAACAACAAAAGATACCGCCACAAGCTAATATTGAGAACAGTCCTGTTTTTTCTGATGCTCATAGTGTCTGATATTTTATTCATGGTACAAGCTTTTGCGTATGAGCCTTCGATTGAATATGAAGCTGTTCAGGACGAAGTAATTAAGGAAGAGATAATTAATGAGCAGTTTGAATCAAAGGAATTGGAGGATCTCAAAGAAACTCTTAAGAAAAACTCCGGTGATGGTATAACTGAGCTTATACCAGACTACAATCCAGAGAATATAATTAAGGATGCGGTAAAAGGAAATTTCAAATTTAATATAAACAGT
>JAAZCB010001221.1 GCA_012513545.1 Clostridiaceae bacterium | reverse complement strand
TGAAATAAATTATGAAAATATTTATAACATGCTGACAGGAAAACTAAATGAAATGCATAATATAATAAATATAGACTTTATCACCATGGTAATATTTGTTATTTCCCTTATATCGGTTGTGAAATTCAAGCTTCATCCGATTTGGGCCATTGTGATATCAGCCTTTTTAGGCTTACTTTTTGTTCAGGCATAAACTATCTTATGGATTTTTAATTGTTTAAAAGGAAAATCCTTAGTATAATTAACGTATTACAAATATAAACCGTATGAGGAGGATAAGGCACACTACTAAAAGGTTATTATGTTTTGCAGCTGCCACTTTTAAGCATTATTTCCTTGTTTTAATGAACACATAAAAATATACCTGATGTATTTTATTGCTGCAAAACCATAGTTCTTCTTAATAAATCACCTTGTATTGGCTTTTTTTGCATACAGGTCAAGATAACCTTTGAGAAAAAAAGTAGGTGCTAAAATTCAGATGAGAATACTTTACGATGTTAAATTAAGAAGAAAAATATTAACCTTTACGACAATTACCTTAGTAGCTTCATTAGCTTTTTTATTATTTGTCCTGGCTAAATCAAACAACACTGCACAGACAGCAGCGAATCCTGCCAAATCCGTTGCTGCAAGCACTAAACCCACCGTGCTTGAAACCAGGAACTCGGGCCAAACTCCAACACCAAAAGCACCTTCAGTAGATTCAGACAGCGGCTCTTTGCCCGGAATTGTTTCAACCATTGCACCTGCTCAGCTTGCAGACCCAGGTTCAGTTTCCCCGTCTCCTTCTTCAATCTCCGGATTAGAAGCCACACCGGGTTATACTCCCCCTGTGTTATCAACTACTCCTGAACCTTCATCAGCTTCCGGGCCAGCAACTACTCCGACAATTCCTTCAACACCGTCACCAACCTTCACACGCAAAGCTACACCAACTGTAACACCAAAGCTATTGCCAACAGCTACACGTAAAGCCGCTTCAACTCCTACACCCAAAAACACTCCGGTTAAAAGTACACCGGTTAAAAGCAGCGGTAAGCTTACCCTGCAATATATGTCCGGCAATTCTGCAAATACAACCAATAGTATAGTGTCGAAATTCAAGCTTTCAAATGAAAGCAACTCGACAATATCACTATCAGATGTCAAAATAAGGTATTACTATTCCATAGACACAGATGCACCCCAAAGCTTCAATTGTGACTGGTCTTCAGTGGGAAATTCAAATGTAACCGGAAAATTTAAAAAGATGTCTTCTCCCAAGAAAAATGCAGACCACTACCTGGAAATAGGTTTCAACTCCAATGCCGGTGAAATCAAACCGGGAGAAAGTGCAGAGGTACAGACAAGGTTCTCAAAACAGGACTGGAAAGACTACGTACAATCCAATGATTATTCTTTTAAGTCCTCTAGTTCATATACCAACTGGAACAAAGTCGTTCTCATTGTTTCCCAAGACCTGGTATATGGAAGCGAACCTCAGTAATAATATATTTTGGCAAGATAAATTAAGCCTGAATCCGTGAATATTCTAGCTACTCGCCATAAAGCTATCATTTTCCTGTAGCTTTTTCAAATTATCTTACAGTTTATGGTTTTGCCAGCTCTGTTTGAGCCGTTTTTCTCAATAGAAGTGCCT
>JAAZCB010001220.1 GCA_012513545.1 Clostridiaceae bacterium | reverse complement strand
TTTAGGAAAGTTCAAGGAACTGATACCTGTTATTTTCGAAGATTTGAATTAGAATTGAGAATTATCAAAAAATTATTGACAAAATTTATTTTTTCTGATAGCATTATAGTGCAAAAATAAAGAAGAAGTATCCGCTTCTCACCTTACGAATGAGTTTCTGTAAGGTCTAATACTTAAGGTTTAGTGTATTGTGACTTTGGTATTTTAGTTGAGTGGATCATTTCTTTGGTCCACTTTTTATATTGTTTGTGTACAAAATCTTCAAAATAAGCCCGGAGGTGTTTTTTATTAACAAAAACGAATTAATGATTAATGAGCAGATAAGAGATAAAGAGGTCAGGCTGATTGATGCTGATGGTTCAATGTTGGGTGTTATGACATCAAAAGACGCACAGAAACTTGCCAACACAAAAAATCTTGACCT
The DNA here is from genome assembly GCA_012513545.1 of Clostridiaceae bacterium. The sequence continues at coordinate 2,639 of JAAZCB010001220.1, read as the reverse complement.
TGTTAAAATAGCTCCTCAGGCAGTACCTCCTGTTTGTCGTATAATGGACTATGGGAAGTATATGTTTGAGCTTGCAAAGAAGGAGAAAGAGGCTCGGAAAAATCAAAAGGTAATTAGCATTAAAGAAGTAAGGCTTTCTGCTTCAATTGAAGATCATGATTTTGACTTTAAGGTAAAAAATGCTCTCAGGTTTTTGAAAGATGGTGATAAGGTTAAAGTCAGCGTTAAATTCAGAGGCAGGGAAATGAATTATACATCATTAGGGCAGCAAGTACTGGAGAAATTTGCACAAGCAGTAGAGGAAATAGGAATAGTTGAGAGAAAGCCCAAGCTTGAGGGTAGAAGTATGATTATGATATTGAATCCCAAGCAGTAATATATAGAATATTGAATAAGGAGGAAATCTAATATGCCTAAGATTAAGACACATAGCTCTTCCAAGAAGAGATTTAATTTAACCGCTTCAGGTAAGGTTAAAAGGTCTAAAGCTTATAAAAGTCATATTTTGACCAAAAAATCTACAAAAAGAAAAAGAAATTTGAGGAAATCAACTATTGCTTCCGCTGCAAATGAGGCAATTATTAAAATGTTGATTCCATACAAGTAAGAGGGAGGAGTTATATTATGTCAAGAGTAAAAGGTGCGATGAGGACCCGTGCAAGGCATAAGAAAATTCTAAAGCTTGCAAAAGGATACTTTGGAGCAAAGAGCAAGAATTTTAGAATAGCTAACCAGGCTGTTATGAAGTCGCTGGTTTATGCATATAGAGACAGAAGAGCCAAGAAAAGAGATTTCAGAAAATTGTGGATTGCAAGGATTAATGCAGCTGCAAGAATAAATGGATTATCCTACAGCAAGTTTATAAATGGTTTAAAGAAGTCAGGAATTACATTAAACAGAAAAATGCTTGCTGAAATGGCAGTTAATGATGCAGGTGCTTTTGCACAACTTGCAGAAAAGGTTAAGACAGCTAAATAAGAGGTATTTAGCATTAAGATTGTATAAAAGGGGCTCAAAAAGGGCTCCTTTTTTAGTGAAATTTCTAAATTACCGTATGAGGTGAAATATGAACTTTATAAACAGCAATCAGAACCCTGTTGTCAAAGAGATAAAGGCTCTAAAAGAAAAAAAACACAGGGAAGCGAAAAAATTATTTTTCATAGAAGGTATAAGATTTGTTGAGGAAGCGCTTGGTGAAAAGGTTCAAATAAATAAAGTACTTATTTCCGATCATCTTAATGAGGTCAACGGAGGCAATGAAATCATAAAAAAACTTGAGAATTCAGGTTTTCCTTTATATATGCTGCCTCATAAACTGTTTAAAGAGATTTCTGACACTGAAAACCCACAGGGAGTGCTTGCAGTTTTAAATATCAAAAACTATACGTTTGATGATATCAGGAATGAGAATAGTTTTTTTGTTATTCTTGACTCCATTCAGGACCCCGGCAATCTTGGGACTATTATAAGAACTGCTGACGCCGCAGGTGCTACGGCTGTAATTCTATCCAAAGGTTGTGTGGATTTATACAACCCTAAGGTATTAAGGTCTACCATGGGGTCGTTGTTTCATATTCCTGTATGCTATGACCAGGATATTATTGAAGTTATGAAGGAAATGAAATCCATTGGAGTGAAGTTGTGTGCTGCGCACCTTGAAGGCAGTATTGATTATTTTGATTTGGGTTCAAAGGAAAATGTTGCAATAATTATAGGGAATGAAGCAAACGGAATAAGTGAAAGTGTAAAAAGCGAAGCTGATACTCTTGTTAAAATACCCATGCCAGGGAGGGCAGAGTCCCTCAATGCTTCAGTTGCAGCAGGGTTATTGATATATGAGGTTGCAAGAAACAGTTTGAAAGAGTAGTTATAATATATGATTTATGTTTGTTAAGAGCTAATATTTTAAGCTTAAAATGCCTTTATTCTGCTTAAAGTATTAGCTCTTTCTAGTTTTTCCAGTAATCCTTCAGTGTATTCAGAATATCCTCATTATCCATTATTGAAACGCTCTCAATTTTCCCATCCTTGAAGAAAAACCTGTCAAGTACATCTTTGAATTTGGTTGTTTCTGCAGTATACTCCATATCTTTATCAAAAAATGAGTAGCTGTTACCTGTGAGACTAATTTCGTTCTTCCAGTTGTTATATTGACCATAAATCGCAAAAAATCCATCATTTGAAGGGTTATAAGTTCCTACAAGATTCTTGTATTCATGGTAAGACGAGGATATGTTGAATTTGCTAAAAATACTGTGAACTGTTTGGAGCCAGGATACTCTCTGCTGGCTTGGGTTTATCCTGGATATACCATACCTTGCAACCAAAGGTGCCTTCCCAATAGTTCTTGCCCACATTGCCCTCTTTTCAACCAGCGACTGTAAATCTTCAATAGTATAGTCTCCCTTGCCATAAAAAGTATACTCATAGGGATCAAAAAACTGAAAGACGTATGCAACATTTGAGTCATCTACCTTAACGAAACCTGTTTCCCATATAATACCTTGCTCTCCACTGTCAATTATAGTGTTGTCCTCATGATAGTATTTTTCGCCAGGATTGGCTTCGCGACTCTGGTATTCAGGTACAAAAATAATACGGTTTCTGTCAACTTTTCTAATTGCCGAGCAAAGATTGTT
>JAAZCB010001219.1 GCA_012513545.1 Clostridiaceae bacterium | reverse complement strand
TAGACAATTAAAACAAAATACACTTCGTGAATCAACGGAATCGCTGTCTTTGCTATTTGCGGTAGATTGTTTTTTTGCATTCATTTAAATACCCATTAAAAATAAGCATATAACGGCGTTGCGCATAACCCGCCGCCCATAGATACAATGTTTACTAGAATGACAACACGAACAATTAAAAGCAAAAAATGTTTAACTTTTCTACAAACATTTTTTGCTGCAAACTTTTTTAGAATGACAACCTTGCACTACAATTTATGTTAGAACGACAGCCCAATTACAATTTTTAAAGCCCGAGCAGAATGAAGCGGTCGGGTTGATGCGCTTGTTAGGCAATTTTTAACACAATGCAAACCAAAGAACTATTAAAGCACCCCAATCTATTATTAACATTATATTATTCAAAACTCCTTTTGGGCCAGTCTTAGATGTTACTTTTATTCCAGTTCTTATTTCATAAAGTAAGTCTGGTAATCTAGCAATCATCAGCAATGCAGCTACTATAGCGACACCTATATTCCAAAAATAAAATAGTAGATAATAGAAGACTATCATTATAATTGTAAAAAGAATTGTAACGAAAATACTTGTCCGCTTTGATGAAACAGCAAATTTTTTGAGAATGGGATTATAAGATTCGATTTCATTTTTAGAGGGGAAGTCAAAAAAGCCTCGAACTACCATTCCGAGTAAATTTGTGCTAAGAAATAAAAGAATAAAATATCCAATAATAGTCTTGATTAGGCAGAGAATAATTTCCATCACTTAGTCCATCCTAACCAATTAGATAAAATATAAATTAGAAATAGAATACCAACAGCAATTAATGAACCGTGCATAATAGGACTTAAAATATTAGAAAACTTATCTAGAGTTTCTTCCAATTTCTGTTCATATTTAGGGAATAATTTTTCATTGAGCATTATTAATAACAATATAATCCATCCTAAAACCCAAGTAGCTCCGAATATATAGAGCAACAAACTTATAATTTTATCAACCAATGGTTCAGTCATTTTTTTCTCTGACAAAAAGGGTAGAAAAAATGAATATTACACCAACAATTATATCAGCTACTTGCCAACTAGTTTTGCCTAAATAAAATGGAATAATAGGATTAAATAAAATGGCAACTAATCCAAACAGCCAAACACCATAATTGATTTTTTCTTTTATGTTGTATGAAATATAAAGAGAATAAATTGCTGTGGAACAAACAATCCACCGTAAAAATTTATAATATCCAATAGGAAGATTTAAAAGTGCTACAAATAAGAATATTGCTGTAATTATTCTTGCTATAGCAGAACCAGTAAAAAATAAAGTCAAGTTTTTCATTTCGTTTCATCTATATTGAGAACACTTAAATAATATTTAAGCTCTATATTTTTTCGCCTTCTTTTAAAAATAAAAGATAAAGCAAGTAAAGATTTCCAAAAGGAACAAAAATTAGTAATAAATATGTCCAAGGTTTATTTAAGTCATTAAGTCTAAGACCTATGGCATTGAAATAAAGTGCTACTCCAATAAAAAATATAAGTAGACCTAAAGATGCAAATGAGTTTTGCATTTGCATTACCGAACCAGAAATAGCAAGGATGCAGAAATAAATTACCATACGTAAAAGAAAATTCCCCCTCCCAATTTTTCCTTGAAAATATTCTTTCATTTTATTCGCCTCCTTTAATTTGTAATAATTGCCTAACGATGGTGCGGTTAAGTTGCCGCTGGAAATTTTTATAGGGATAAAATAATGAACAACAAAATTTATAAATGTATTCACTGTGGCAGAAACTTAGGCGATAAAGTGCCACATAGATGCAAAGGAACATTTAGAAAGAGAAAGTTACAAT
>JAAZCB010001218.1 GCA_012513545.1 Clostridiaceae bacterium | reverse complement strand
CTGTGATGCCTGGTGCTCCAAACCCGGGATTAAACATTTCAATTATTACCAGAATGAAACCGAGTATGAAGAAAGTGGCTACCCAAAGAGACATATTGCTTAAGAAACCAAAAGGTTCCGGACTGCTTAATACCAAATTCATAGGTTCCATAAAAGCACCCCCTTAAATAGTTTTAATATCTTATGTCTCAATTATAGTATAATTAAACTTTAATCAAATAGCAAACTGCTCAATTATACAAAAAGCAGATTATGATGTCGCTTTTAATGAATTATCGTTTTCCTTTGGAAGGTATATTTCAAACTCTGTCTCAGTACTGCTGCTTTTTACTTTTATGTTTCCGTTATAGTTTTCAATAATGTTTTTTGATATGGAAAGTCCCATTCCTTCACCTTCATTACCTTTTGTAGAGAAACCCGTTTCAAAAATTCTGTTTATTATGCTGACGGGTATTTCAGGGCCATTATTTTTTATCACTGTAACATAGGACTTTATGTCTTCGAATAACCTTATTTCAATCGTCTTTTCATCGTTTTTATCCTTAAGAGCATATGCTGCATTATCAATTATGTTTCCAAGAACCCTGCAAAATTCCCACGAGGGTACCTTTAAATCGTCTAGTCTTGAGGTCACATAAAGAAGAGTTTTAATCCCTCTTTTTTCACAATCGAGAAGTTTAGCCTGTAGAAGGGCATTGACTGCAGGATTGGAGGTTTTCAACACTTTATTGACATTTTGTATGTCCTTGTATACCTGATCAATATAATTCACGGCTTCTTTATACTCTTCCATTTCCATCAGGCTGTAGACCACCTGCAAATGATTCATGAAATCATGCCTTTGTCCTCTCAAGGTCTTATTGAGGTCCTCTAAACGGGTTAGAGTATCTTTTAGCATCTCATACTGAGTATCTGTATATTTGAATACAAGGGCGTTTCTAACAGCAATAAAACCGTTTATCATTACACTTATAAATACAATGATAAAGAAAAACAAATAAGCACTGTCAAAACCGGAATAAATTCCTTTTTCAGAGTTAAAATAACACAAATACAATAAAACTCCTATGACAACAATCAAGTGTATGAAATTGGAGACAACTATTGCAGCTATTGTTTTGTTAATATTGAGCATTCTTTTCATAAAACACTTTTTGCTCCCGAAGAAAGAATATTATATTTAAAAAGCAGATGACAGGATCATCTGCTTTTAGATAACTTTTTATTTATTACTTTACTTCAATAGTCCAGCCGAATGTATCCTTAAGCTTTCCGCTTTGAATTCCTGTAATACTATCATATATTTTTGCAGACAGTTCACCGATCTGACCGTTATTAATTTTAATTATTTTTTCATTCCAATTTAGTTCACCAATAGGGGATATGACGGCAGCAGTGCCAGTTCCGAAGGCTTCTTCCAAGGTGCCAGCTGCATGGGCGTCATAAATTTCCTGTATACTGATTCTTCTTTCACTTACTTTAATATTCATTGACTTTAACAGTTCTATTGTCGATGCCCTTGTAATTCCTGACAATATACTGCCTTCGAGAGAAGGAGTGATGACTTCTCCGTTTATTTTAAAGAATACATTCATTGTTCCGACTTCTTCAATGTATTTCTTTTCTACACCGTCCAGCCATAAAACCTGTGTATATCCTTTTTCCTTGGCTTCAATCTGTGCTTTAAGGCTTGCTGCATAGTTACCGGGTGTCTTTGAGTAGCCGATACCGCCTTTTACAGCACGTACATATTGGGATTCAACATAAATTTTAACTGGATTGATACCTTCTTTATAGTATGCACCAACAGGAGATAAAATTATGATAAATTTATATGTTAATGAAGCTCTAACTCCCAGGAAGGGATCTGTTGCAATAATAAAGGGTCTTATATAAAGTGAAGTTCCTTCAGCTTCAGGAATCCAATCCTTATCAACATTAACGAGAGTTTTTACTGCTTCAACTCCAAATTCTTCATCAATAGGAGGTATGCAAAGCCTGTCATTTGAAATGTTGACCCTTTCCATGTTTTTTATAGGTCGGAACAGTAGTATTTTTCCGTCTTTTGCCTTATATGCCTTTAATCCCTCAAAGATAGCCTGTCCATAATGTAAAACCATAGTAGAAGGTTCCATTGATAATGGTCCATAAGGCACTATCCTTGGATCATGCCAGCCTTTTCCCTCGGTATAATCCATTATAAACATATGATCGGTAAATATTTGACCAAAACCTAAATTATTTGGATCAGGTTTCTTTTTAGGATTTTGAGTTTTTTCAATACTAATATGGTAAGACATTTTCCTTTTAACCCCTTTCAAGACACTAAAAATTTATTTTATTATATCAGCGATAGCGACTGTCAAAGTAGCAACAGCTGCTGTGATAAACAGATGAAATATTATTAAAGTATCGGAATAATAATCCAAAACAAGTTAATAAAAGATTATTCTCTAAAAACCTTATTATCTATTATGCAACTTTTCAAATAAAAAATCCAGTACTTTTATTGCAAATGATAAAAATATTCAACATAATTCGATTAAATGAAATTAATTTTTATATGGAAGTTGTCATATTGCTATTCTCATAGAAAAAAATTATAGACCACTGATGTTGAAAAACACAGAGGCCTATAATTTTTTATCCATAAGCTGTTTTCTGAGTTTATGCCCTTTATCGTTTATTAAGTCTGAGGCTTAACATCTGTAGCTACATTTGAAAGCTTCTTACTCTTTTTACCAATGCTTACTTTTCTCTTTGAAATTACATCAAAGGCTACTGCAGCTACTAGAACAAAACCTTTTGCAGCCTTCGTCCAGTTCGCATCCACTCCAAGAATTGACATTCCGTTATTCAACACACCCATGAAGATAGCTCCGATAACAGAGCCACCGACTGTACCTACACCACCGTAAGCAGAAGCGCCACCGATAAAGCAGGAACCGATAGCGTCGAGCTCATAGCCGTCGCCAAGGCTCGGTGCAGCGGAGTTAAATCTGGCTAAACATACCAAAGTTGCAATAGCACATAAGAAGCCCATATTGGTATAGGCAAAGAACAGCATCTTCTTGGTGTTAACACCGGAAAGCCTGGTTGCCTTTACGTTTCCTCCCATAGCATAAAGATATCTGCCAGGAACAGTACTATTGGTAAAGTAGGAGTATACAAGTACGACCGCTGAGATAAGGATCAAAACAACCGGATAACCTTTATAATTGCCGAGAAGGTAAGAGAAGTACATGATAACTGCACTGATGACAATGAGTTTTGACAATAGAACAGGCATGCTTTCAACAACATAGCCTTTTTTTATTTTATTCGCTCTTCCTGTGATCTCTATTAGAATAAATACGACGCAGATGATAGCGGCAACAATCATGGTAATAGCAAGTAACATCCTGGTATTATCATTTGTTACCGGAAGAAAACTTGAGAAATACTTTTTATACGAATTAGGGAATGGCGCCAGTGTCATTCCGTTGAGAATAACCTGAGCAATACCCCTCCATAGCAACATTCCTCCCAAAGTAACAATGAATGGCGGTATTTCAATGTAAGCAATGCAATATGCCTGTATTGCTCCGATACATGTACCTATCAGAAGTGATATAAAAATTGTCAGATATACATTCATGCCCATATTAATCATAAGAGTTCCGGCCACTGCTCCTGTGAGAGCCATAATAGAGCCAACAGAGAGGTCGATGTTACCCCCGGTAAGAATACAAAGCAGCATTCCGGTGGCAAGAATAACTACATAACTGTTCTGGGCAATAAGATTTGAAACATTCTGTGGATTTAACAGAGAACCCTTATTGTTTATAACAATCAGAAACTGAAACAGGATTGTTACCACAATTAGTGCAATAAGCATTGTGTTCTCTTTTAGGAAACTCTTAATTTTTTGCATATTCTCTCTCCATTTTGTTATTTTCTCTCATTATGCATGACATGATTACTTCCTGATTAGCCTCTTCTTTAGGCAACTGTGCAATCATTCGACCTTCATGCATTACAAATATACGGTCACTCATACCAAGGATTTCCGTCAGGTCAGAACTGATAATAATAACGGATTTCCCTTCGGCAACCAAACGGTTGATTATAAGGTAAATTTCGTATTTGGCACCTACATCGATACCGCGCGTGGGTTCATCGAGAATCATGATGTCCGGGTCAGCGAACATCCATTTAGCAAGTAGCACTTTTTGCTGGTTTCCACCGGAAAGATTTTCCACGTTTTGCATTACGCTCGGACATTTTGTATTCAGTTTTTCCTTAAATTCCTTAGCTACAAGAATTTCCTTGTCTTTATCAATTACATTGCGATTGCTTACTTTATCAATCTTAGCCAGCGAGTTGTTTATATAGATCGGATTGGAAAGAATAAGTCCGTTACCTTTTCTGTCCTCAGTAACGTAAGCCAGTTTTGCATCGATAGCCTGCCTTATAGTATTTAAATTTACTTTTTTTCCATTGATTTTAAGGGTTCCGCTGATATTAGTGCCATAGCTCTTACCAAATATACTCATGGCCAGTTCGGTTCTCCCAGACCCCATAAGTCCACTGATTCCGACAACTTCTCCTTTTCTGACATTGAAGTTGACATTGTTGCAAACCTTTCGTTCCGTGTATAACGGATGGTGAACTGTCCAATCCGTTACTTCCATTGTAATTTCACCGATATGCGATTCTCTCTTAGGATAGCGGTCTGTAATTTCACGACCTACCATGCCTTTTACAATTCGGTCTTCATTAATAGCGTCCTTGCCTTTAACCAGAGTTTCAATAGTGGAGCCGTCTCTAAGAATAGTGATTTTGTCAGCCACATAAGATATCTCATTGAGTTTATGGGATATAATTATTGAAGTCATGCCATTTTTTTTGAATTCAAGCAGAAGGTTCAAGAGATTCCTGCTGTCGTTCTCGTTAAGTGATGCAGTAGGTTCGTCGAGAATAAGCAGTTTAACATTTTTTCCTAGTGCCTTGGCAATTTCAACCAACTGCTGCTTTCCGACACCAATGTCCTTGATCAAGGTGTGACTGCTTTCATTTAATCCCACAATTTTCAGTAGCTCATCAGCTTTTGCATAGGTTTTATTCCAGTCAATAGCAAATTTCTTCCCGATTTCATTGCCCAGGAACATGTTTTCGGCAATGCTGAGATAGGGTACGAGTGCTAGTTCCTGGTGTATTATAACAATCCCTTTTCGTTCACTATCTTTTATTGTCTTAAATTTGCAGATTTCACCACTATAAACAATGTCCCCATCATAGCTTTCATAGGGGTAGATTCCACTCAGAACGTTCATTAGGGTTGACTTTCCAGCACCGTTTTCTCCAACGAGTGCATGTATTTCACCCTCTTCTACCGTCAGGTTTACATTGTCCAGCGCTTTGACCCCGGGAAAGGCCTTAGTGATACTTTTCATTTCCAGCAATATATTCGCCACGAAAAATCCTCCCTTTTATTTCTCTGAACACATAGCCGTTTAATCAGGCAGACATTGGACTGCTCGATTAAAAAGCTTCGGGAAATGGCCCTAAAAAATTGGCAGGCGGTTTTCGCCGCCCGCCAAATCCTGATGGGTTAGTATTTATTGTAAGTCTGATTCCTTATAATACTCGCTGTCAATCAGCAATTCTTTGTAGTTGTCGATTGTTGCAGCAACAGGTGCGCAGAGGTAGGAAGGAACGAATCCTATTCCGTTGTTGTAAGTCTCTTTATCGTTGATTTCAGGTTCGCTTCCCTTAACTATAGCATCAACCATTCCAACAACCTTATCTGCAAGAGTACGTGTATCTTTAAATACTGACATACTCTGAAGTCCCTGTATCATGTTCTTTACGTTTGCCTTGTCACAGTCCTGACCAGTGATAATAGGCATATCATCCTTGGTATATCCTGCTGATACAAGAGCGTTGGTTACACCCATAGCAGTTGAATCGTTAGAGCAGCATACAGCATCAAGTTTTTTACCTTTTGGGCTGTAGCCATTGGAAGTGATAAGGTTTTCCATACGGGATTGTGCATTCTCTGCCTTCCAGTCAGCTGTGGAAACCTGAGCCTGAGTGGTCTGACCTGAAAGAACTTTCAGAACGCCACTATCGATGTAAGGCTGTAATACACTCATAGCACCTTTGTAGAAGAAGGTTGCGTTATTGTCAGCCGGGTCACCGGTGAAGATCTCAATGTTGAAAGGACCTTTCTGGTTCTTAAGATCAAGAGCCTTTTCTATATATTCACCCTGCATTACGCCAACTAAGTTATTGTCGAAGGTTGCATAGTAAGAAACGGCGTCACTGTTCATAATAAGCCTGTCATAAGCAATTACCTGGATGTTTTGTTCTTTAGCCTTAGATAATACTTCTGTCAGAGAGTTTGCATCAATAGCTGCTATAACAAGTACTTTACAGCCACCAGTTATCATGTTCTCGATCTGGTTTACCTGAGTAGGGATATCGTTATCACCGCCGTACTGTAGGTCAACCTTGTATCCTGCTGCTTCAAGCTTATTCTTCATGTTTGAACCGTCCTGGTTCCAACGCTGCAAGCTCTGAGTAGGCATACTTACACCAATCTTCACTGCATCCTTACCAGGCTGATTATTACCAGACTGATTATTACCAGACTGATTGTTTGGTGTAGTTTTTGGACCACAAGCAAACAAGGACAAACTGAGTGCAAAAGCCATACTTAATGCAATAATTTTTTTCATTTTTTAACTCCCTTTCATAATTAGTTTAATTTAATTATTTGAAAAATACTACTAAAAGTTGGTTTAATAATAGCATTCACCAAAAAAGATGTCAACATGGTTTTTTTAAATTTATCTTCCCTTTTATCCTTATTATAACAAAATTACAGCAAATTTATTCTACAAACATTTTAACATATGAATAAAATTTATTTAAATCATCAGGGATAAGTTTCTGAAGACTTATTGTACGAGGGAGGAAAATTTAAATTTTCCATAATATTCTTCTTTTCTATTTATGTAAATAAACCGATTTCCAAATGGTTTATGGGATTTTGCTGCTATCATATTATTGTTTACTGTGACAAAAAGTAAACTTATTCAACTCTTAACTTTTAGCATAAATAAGCTTAACAAACCTATAAAAAGGAGAGTCAGGTAAATAATTCAATATTGCTGGAACTGGACGATTTTATTAAATGCTTTATTAAGCGTAAAAATATTGTTAGTAGGATAACATAATAATGTGCTTTGAATCATATATTTTTTATTGCTATATGATTACAATGTTGCTATTATATTTTTATAACAAAAAAGTAGTGTTGGAGGGAATAAGACCAAATGATGGAGAAACTTTATCCCGATATGAAGGTTGACAGGATTCAGGATATTGATCTGTATAACCTTTCAAGAAATAATATAAAGGGATTGATCCTTGATATAGATAATACGCTTGTACCGGAACATGTTGAGGAAGCAGATGAAAATGCCATAGAATGGATAATGGACGTAAAAAGAGCCGGGTTTAAGGTTTGTATAGTTTCCAATGCATCAAAAAAGCGTGTGGTTAAGTTCAATGAAAAACTAAAGGTGCATGCACTCCACAGAGCATCAAAGCCGGGAACGGAATCGTTTTTGAAGGCTGCACTTCTCATGGAAATCAAACCTGAAGAAACTGCTGTTATTGGAGATCAGATTTTTACCGATATATATGGTGGAAACAGGGCTAATATGTTTACAGTTCTTGTAAAACCATTGGATGAAAGAGAATTTTTCTTTGTAAGAATGAAAAGAATAGTTGAAAAGTTTGTGCTGGCAAGCCATGAAAAAAGGTATTTGAAAAAATCAAAAAATTAGACAGTGAAAGGAGATAATATGGAAATTGATTCTAGAGTTACAGGTAAAACTAAATTAATAGGCCTCATAGGAAATCCTGTAGAACACTCCATTTCACCACAGCTTCACAATTCCTTAAGTAAGTTTCTGGGAATTGATCTGGTTTATATACCTTTAAAGGTCGAAAAAAATGATCTGGAAATAGTAGTTAAGTCTTTAAAGGCATTGGATTTTGTGGGATTCAATGTAACCATACCCTATAAAAGGGATATAATGAAATATATTGACGAAAATATCAAGGATGCAATACTGATGGGTGCTGTTAATACTGTCAAAAAGCTTGATGGGAGATTGTATGGCTATAATACTGATGCGGAGGGTTTTATACGATCATATAAGGAAGAAACCGGAGATGGGTTCAAAGGTAAAAAGGTTGTGCTTATTGGTGCCGGAGGTGTAGCTCGCTCCATTGCCGTAAAGATTTCTACCGAAGGTGTTGAAAAGATAAGTCTTGTCAACAGGTCAAAGGAAAAAGCTATAGAACTTGCAGACATAGTAAATGAAAACATCAGGGAAGTTGTACAGGTATACAGCTTTGATGATAAAACGTTCAGGATGGCTTTTGAAGAAAGCGAAATAATAATTAATACAACTTCATTGGGGATGTACCCCGATATTACATCCACTCCTGTAAAAAACACGGATTATTTCAAAAGTCATCAGACAGTATATGATGTTGTTTATAATCCGCGAAAAACAAAGTTTTTGTCCGACGCAGAGGATAAGGGCTGCAGAATTGTAAACGGGTTGGGCATGTTGTTTTATCAGGGAATAAATGCTTATGAAATCTGGACCGGTTACAGGTTTTCAGAAGACAATCTTAAAGGCATATATGAATCCTTTAAGAAAATAATGGATAAATAATATCATAAAAATTGTATTTAAGAATCGCAAGGACTAAAATGATGATTTAACCTCTTTCGAACGAAGTGAAAGAGGGAAAAACGAAGGGACTCGATGTCCCGGAGTTTTTGTTTCAGGCATGATAAAATTCGTTTTAAGAAAAAGGATATTTCCTGGTTTTGTCGAATACTATCACAAATAACTTTTTTTGCATTATTATTTTTTCAGATCCAGCTTTGTGCAATTTCTTTATTAATAAATATCTATGATTTCGGCTAAATAAATAAAAATCGGGTGAGTATATGAAGAGAGAAGCTAGAAAACGCCTTGGTGACCTCTTGGTGGAAGTTGGGCTTATTAGCCGTGAGCAGCTTGAAGAAGCACTCAACACCCAGAAAATGACAGGAAAAAGACTGGGAGAAGTGTTGATTTCAGAAGGGTTCGTTACGCAGGAAGATATAATTCAGGTTCTCGAATTTCAACTGGGCATCCCTCATGTTGTTCTGGAAAGATATAAAATAAATCAGGCTGCATCTCTTTTGATACCTGAAAACCTTGCAAGGAGATATGAACTTATCCCGATTTCACAGCAGAATGATATTCTTACAGTCGCAATGAGCGATCCTCTGAATGTTTTTGCAATTGATGACGTATCGATATATTCCGGCATGGAAGTACAGCCTGTTATAGCTTCATCAATAGAGATATTAAAAGCGATAGACAAGTATTATGGAAATCAGCATGCGCTTCAGGCAGTTGAAGAGTTTAAAAAGGAAAATGAGTCCTCGTTCAAAATTGATATTGATAGTCTTGACCAGCAGATAAATGAGGAGGTTAACAATGCTCCGGCAGTCAAGCTGGTTAATTCTATTATTGAGCAGGCAATAAGAAGCAGGGCGAGCGATATACATATTGAACCGTTTTCAAAGTTTATAAGAATACGAACCAGAATTGACGGAGAAATGGTTGAATCTATGAAAACAGATGTCGGCATAATGAATGCTCTGTCTACGCGTATTAAAATTATCTCGGGCATGAATATTACTGAAAAAAGGGTACCACAGGACGGAAGAGTAACAGTTAAGGTTGACGGTAAGGATTATGACCTTAGAACATCTGTCCTTCCTACTGTTTATGGGGAAAAGATAGTATTCAGAATTGCCGATAAAAGCTCTTTTTTGCTATCAAAGGATCAACTTGGTTTTAACGAGGATGACAGGGAGAAGTTTGTCAGAATTCTTCAAAATCCTCATGGTATTGTACTGGTAACCGGACCAACCGGGAGTGGAAAGTCAACCACCTTATACGCTGCACTAGGTGAAATAAACAAACCGAACGTAAACATAATCACGGTAGAAGACCCTGTTGAAGCTTTGATAGAAGGTGTAAACCAGGTTCAGGTAAACAACAGGGCAGGATTAACCTTTGCAGCAGGCTTAAGGTCTATATTAAGACAGGACCCGAATGTTATAATGCTTGGAGAAATAAGAGATTCTGAAACTGCCGAAATAGCTGTCAGAGCAGCTATAACAGGGCACCTGGTGTTAAGTACCCTACATACAAACGATGCTCCTGGTACGGTCATAAGACTAATTGACATGGGGATTGAGCCTTTTCTTGTTGCAAGTTCATTGGTTGGAGTAATTGCCCAAAGACTTGTCAGGAAAATATGCAAAAACTGCAAATATGACTATGAAGCGACGAAGGAAGAACTTTCAAACCTTGAAATGACCGAGCCTGTTAGGCTTCACAAAGGAAAAGGGTGCATAGTTTGCAACGGAACGGGCTATAAAGGAAGAACCGGTGTATATGAGATTATGGTACTGACTAAGAAGCATAAGGAGCTTATCAACAGACAATGTACTGAAGAAGAATTAAGAGAATTCTCTTTAACAAACGGAATGAATACCTTAAAGAGCAATGCACAGCTAATGGTTTTGAAGGGAGTTACCACAATTGAGGAGATGCTTAAAATTTCATACACCAACGACTGATTATTCTTAACTGAATAATAAAAATGTATGAGTTGGAGGATTAAATATGGATTTAAAAGAGATGTTGGGAAAGGTTGTTGATAACGGAGGTTCTGATTTGCATATTACAGTTGGAATTCCTCCAACTATAAGAAAAAACGGAAGACTTTTTCGCCTTAGTGAAGATAAGCTTACAGCTATGGATACAGAGGAGTATATAAGGCAGATTTTAAGCAAAGCTCAACTGGAGGAACTAATAAGACACGGACAGGTTGATATGTCGTTTTCATCTGAGGGCATAGGAAGGTTCAGGGTAAATGCTTTCCGGCAGAGAGGTTCTATTGGTGCTGCTTTAAGACTGGTTAATTCAAATGTTAAAACAATAAGCGAACTCGGACTTCCGAATGTAGTAAGTGAGCTTGCAGATAAAACAAAAGGCCTTATACTTGTAACAGGACCTACCGGAAGCGGTAAATCCACAACTCTTGCTTCGATTATTGATAAGATAAATGAAGAACGTGACTGTCATATTCTTACACTTGAGGATCCAATAGAGTACCTGCATAAACATAAGAAATCCATTGTTAACCAAAGGGAAATTGGGAGTGATGCCCATACTTATGCAGAAGCCTTAAAGGCAGCATTAAGGGAAGACCCTGATGTTATACTTGTAGGTGAGATGAGAGACCTTGATACAATAGCCATTGCGATAACTGCTGCAGAAACAGGTCATCTGGTTTTGTCGACTCTTCATACCATTGGTGCAGCGAGCACTATTGACAGGATAATTGATGTATTTACTCCCCATCAGCAGCAGCAGGTAAGGGTTCAGTTGTCTTCAATTCTTCAGGGAGTTATATCACAACAGCTTCTGTCAAGGAAAGATAAACAAGGGCGCGTCGCAGCTATAGAAATAATGATAGCTACGCCTGCAATCAGAAATCTTATAAGAGAAGGGAAAACCCATCAGATAGAATCCATAATACAGACCGGATCAAAGCATGGAATGCAGACTATGGATTCAAGCCTTATAAACCTGTATAAGAAGGGACTTATAAGTTATGACGATGCCATAACCTTTGCAACCTCACAGGATAGTATAATGAGGCTTTTGGGTGGGTGATGACTGTATAAACATTATAAAGAGGCAATTGATGCAAGAATGATAAAAAGATGACATAATTTAATCGTTGAATATTTTATGTCCTTTATGAATTCTTTTCTAAACTATTCAGCATTAATTTCAAGAAAGTTTGGTAATTTTACATATTGTTGATATGTGGAAACAGATATTTATATGCCTGAAATGCTTGCTTTTTTGGGAGGTAGAAGCTGGTGTCAACTTTCAGTTACAAGGCTAAGTCGCTAACAGGATATGTCTCTTCGGGTAAACTTGATGCAGCAGATAAGGATATGGCTGTTGCCCTGTTAAGGAAAAAAGGTCTGTACCCAATGGAGATAAATGAGGAAAGTTTATTTGGCAAGGAAATTAAGATCTGGCCCAAACGGGGGATACCACTAAAGGACCTTTCTATATTCTGTAAACAATTTTATACTATGATGGATGCAGGAGTAACCGTAATAGGAAGCCTTGATCTACTTAGAAAGCAGACGGAAAATGTCAACCTTGCCAGGATAATTCACAAAAATTATGAAGATGTCCAAAAAGGGATGTCCTTATCAGAAGCTATGAAAAATGAAAATAATACTTTTCCGCCTATTATGACAAACATGGTCGAAATCGGTGAAATAAGCGGTAATCTTGATGTGGTATTGGACAGGCTTTCACTCTATCTTGAGAAGGAAAACAAAATCAAACAGAAAATCAAGACATCCATGGTTTACCCTAAAGCTATCGGTATGATTGCGCTGGTTGTTGTTACATTCATGCTGATGTTTGTAGTACCGAATTTTATAGGAATGTTCAGTAAAATGGGAATTAAGCTTCCTTTGTCCACAAGAATCCTTATGTTTGTTTCAGATTCCTTGAAAAATATCTGGATTCTTCTGTCTGCTGCTGTAGTAATAATTGCTTTGTCATATGCTTTTCATAAGTTCAAAGCTTCAGACAGAGGCAGGGAGATTATGGACAAAGCAGCGCTTGAACTTCCTATGGTAGGGAAAAATGTACAAAAAATAATTGCTTCACGTTTCAGCAGGTCATTGAGCCTGTTGTTGAAATCAGGAGTACCCTTGATTCAGGCACTAGAGGTGGTTAGAAACCTTGTAAACAATGTGACTGTAGCAAAAGCTTTAACAGTTGTAAAGGAAGATATTAAAAGAGGAGTAAGTCTTGCGCAGTCTCTTGAAGGTGTATCGATATTTCCTGCGATGGTTATTCATATGATAAGTATAGGGGAAGAAGCGGGTACACTTGACTCAATCGTAGACAAGGTGGCGGATTTCTACGATGATGAGTTGGATACGTCCATAAGCAGGCTGGTTGCAATGCTTGAACCGCTTATGATAGTAGGAATAGCGTTAGTTGTCGGAGTTATAGTTGTAGCAATGACACTACCGGTTTTTTCAATGTATCAGCAAATAGGAAAGTGATAAAACAAGGAGGTAATTTGTATGTTGAAATTCTTTGCAAAAACGGTTAAAAGCAAGAAGGGCTTTACGTTAACCGAGTTGATTGTGGTTGTAGCCATACTAGGTGTTCTGGCAGCAGTTACTACTCCATCTATTCTTAGCTACATTGATGAGGCAAAAGTCAATACCGATGAGGCAAATGCAACAACACTTGAAAACTGTTACAAAAGGTTATTGGCAAAGGGTACTATTACAGATGCTGACGATGGTACTGCTATTATAAATAAAATTAAGACTGAGATTAATCCTATTCCTTCTTGTCAACAGACTGGTTATTTTTTCACTTTAAATACTGGAACGGGTGAAGTAAAAGCTGTTAGCACTTATGATGACAAAGATGCGGATATTGTCTTACTGACTTCTAAGCCAAAACAAAATAATAAAAACTAATAAAATTTATAACATATACAGGGTATACGCCACGGCCCTGTATATTGCTATTTATTGATTTTTTACTTTTTGCTTCTTCAATTATAAAAAACTTTAAGGTATAATAAAAAGTATAACAAAATAATACGAAAGAGGAAAACTCAAAATGGATATGACTTTTTATTACATTTATTTTGCTCTGGTAGGACTTATTATAGGATCTTTTCTGAATGTATGCATATACCGCATACCCAGGGAAGAATCAATTGTCAGACCCCCGTCACATTGCCCGAATTGTGGCAACAGACTTACTTTCATTGATTTGGTACCGGTATTCAGTTTTCTTTTTCTTAGAGGCAAGTGCAGACATTGTAGTGCGAAGATATCACCGAGATATGCCATGGTCGAGTTATTGACGTCACTAATCTTTGTGCTTTTATTATATAAATACAAACTTACTGTTGACTTTTTTGCAGCAGCCTACTTAATGTCAATACTTATAGCAATTTTCTTCATTGATCTTGAGCATATGATTATTCCGGATGGACTTGTATTGGCTGGTTTGGTTGGTGGTATACCGCTTGTTGTATATAACCTGTTCAGGCCTATAGAGATATATGGAGACAGGAACTGGTGGACTCCTTTGGTGGGAATGCTTTCCGGCTTTGTGGTATTACTGTTTATCGGATTGGTTGGATTACTGATTTATAAGACTGATGAGGCCATGGGCGGAGGAGATATAAAACTATTTGCACCTCTGGGATTATTTTTAGGTTGGAAACTTATTATAGTAGCATTCCTTCTTTCGGTATTCAGTGCAGCAATTGTAAGTGTGATATTGATTATTACAAAGGTCAAAAGCAGGAAGAGCACTGTTCCGTTTGGTCCCTTCATAGTTATTGGCACATTTATAACTTATCTGTACGGATGGGAGATACTCGAGTGGTATTTGCGCAGTTCAATAGGATCATAATCAAATATCTGAACGAGTTAACAACATTAATAATAAATCTAACTTATATCCTGACTTTTTCCGATAAAAGTTTTGGAAGCACATAATTTGGAAAACACAAGAAATCATTTGGCAGGTTTACTTTACGAATGAAGTATTGGAGGAAATGGAATGTTTATCAAAAACTACATGGAAGAAATAGTTTTTTCATCAATAAAAAAAATTTTGAAAAACATAAATGTATGCAGTTGTGATAAGTGTATAATGGATATAGCTGCAATTGCATTGAATAATTTACCTCCTAAATATATTGTGACTCAAAAAGGAGAATTGTACTCAAGAATTAATGCCTTAAAACAGCAGTTTGAAGTGGATGTTGTAACCGCTGTGACTAAGGCGGCAGAACTTGTAAAAAGAAACCCCAGACATGAATAATATACGTAAAATACTTATTAGTTAATAATACCCAAAACAGTGTTATATCTTGAAGGGCTGTTCAATTTAAGGTTTTGG
>JAAZCB010001217.1 GCA_012513545.1 Clostridiaceae bacterium | reverse complement strand
ATTAAGATTAAATATCGCAACTAAAAAAGGTTCAAATCTGCAAATGGCTATATATGATTCTCAAGGAAGATGTGCAGGAAATGTTGACGGAACACTTAAAACAGAAATTGAAAATACTACTGTAGGCAAAATAGTTAATGCTATGGATTACATAAGAATTGTTAATCCACAAGCAGGAGAATACCGGATTATTGTAAGAGCTCCTTCTGATATTGAATCTGTGGAATATGCTGTTAGCCTTTTAGAACTCCCAGAATTGGGTGCTGTACCGGATGTTTGTTATGAGGATAATGTGCTTAGCAATGGAGAAACAATTGATTTCTCAGTTGGAGTATATGAGTCATCAGGAAATAATGGTCTGCAGAATGTAAAATTTGAACTAGGTGATCTTAGAGGAGAAAACGGATATATTATACAGGGAGAAAGCTTTAAATTTACAGATACTTTCGGTACTAACCTAACTGATACTGTAACACCAGGAAGTAGCATACTTGTTAATGGGCAATGTAAATTGCCTGAGAATTTGCCGGATGGTATATATAAAGGATTGTTGACAGTTTCAGTTCAGGGCAGTAATCTGAACCCTGGATTGGTAAATCAAACAGCAACCATGTCAGTTACAGACTCTGTATATGGTTGGTCTGAAAGTATCTCATCCAATATTAACGGTATCAAGGTTTATGAGTACATTATGCCCTTAAGTGTTACGGTAAACACTTCAAAGCCACAGGCACCTGTATTGTATTCTGTAGAACAGCCTGAAGGTGAGAACTCAAAGACAGTTGAAATTAGAGGGGAAGCAATTCCGGAAGCTTTTGTAATTGTATGGGTTGACGGAGTATCGGTAAATATGGTCAATGCAGATAAAGATGGAAAATTTAATGCTTTAGTGACTCTGGAGCCAGGTACACACAAAATTTATGTTACTCAGTTTGATCTAACCGGTTCGATAAGTGACCCTTCTGCAGAATACACAGTAGTAATAACAGGAGATCCTGGAACAGAAGATCCCGGAACAGAAGACCCCGGAACAGAGGAACCTGGAATAGAGGATCCCGGAACAGAGGAACCCGGAAAAGATGACCCCGGAACAAAAGAACCTGGGAAAGAGGATACTGGAACGTCGGTTAACCCACCAATAGGTCCGATAATTATTGGACTACCTGCAGAAATAGTTCCTGAAACAGCAGAAGTTGATTTTTCGGTTACTATAGATGATGATGGAACGATAAATGCTAAACCGATATTTGATGAAAACAAAAAATATGCAGTTGTAAAAGTCAGTGAAGAAGAAATAAATAAGGCTTATGAAAATGCTGATAAGGCAGGGGTTAAAAAAGTATCACTCAAAGTTACAAGTATTAGTGGGGTTTCAGCTTATGAAGTACAGATTCCTTCAAGTGCTTTTGATTTGACTAAGAGAAGACCAAGAATTGAGATGGACACACCATTAGGAGTACTTGAATTACCGACAGATGCTATTGAAGACAAATACCTAAAGGGTTCCGAAACAGTTTCTGTTACTCTGAAAACAGCAGATATATCAGATCTGGATGTAGTCAAAAGAAGAGAGCTAGGAGGGAATTCTGTTGTTGAATTGGGCATATCGCTTGATGGTAATCCTGTAAGTCATATTAACAAAAATTCAATAGTCAAACTTTCTCTGGCTTATTCTGCAAAAGCTGATGAAATCGAAAAGACAGACAAAGTATTTGTTTGGTTTATTGATGAAGACGGTAAAACTTCAAAAATTGCTAGTGCCGAATATGATAAGGAATCAAAAAGAGTTAACTTTAAGGTAAAGGCTCCTGGAAGATACACTATTGCATTCGGAGACAAAGCATTTGACGATACGCAGAGTTACAACTGGGCAGAAAAACAAATTGAAATACTTGCGTCAAAGGGCATTATCAATGGAACGTCGGATAATACTTTCAGTCCAAGTATAAACATAACAAGAGCCGATGCAATGATTCTGATTGTAAAAGCACTTGAATTGCATGCTGAATTTGACACTGCTTTTAAAGATGTATCAAAGGATAAATACTATTATAATGCGGTTGGAATAGCAAAAAGCCTTGGAATTGTTACAGGTGTAGGTGATGATGCCTTTAATCCTGAAATGTCTGTAACAAGACAGGATTTGATGGTGATGGTTAACAACGCTTTAAGAATTGCAGGCATGGATATCAGTAAAAGAGAAAAGTCTGATCTGGATGGTTTCAAAGATGCTGGACAAATATCGGCATATGCTCTAGAAAGTCTGTCCTCACTTGTAGGAGAAGGGATAATTAATGGAGATGAAAATAAAAATATCGCTCCATTAAGAAATATAACAAGGGCTGAAACTGCGGTGATAGTTTATAAGATTCATTTAAGGCAACTTGACTCATTATTTGGACAAGAATAATAGAAATGCAGTTCTAAAACTATTTTATTCCTGAGTTAAAAGCCGGATTCGTAATTAAGTTTCTGGCTTTATTCTATTAATACTGTCGGTTGCAAATATTCCATCGGGGGGTTATCAAGCACCAATAAATTGAATTAATCCCAGCATTAAATATCTATGAAAAGCATCTTGAAGAAAAATAATAAAGAAAAAACGGAATTTCTCGGTAAATAATCGGGAAATTCCGTTTTTAAGGCATGGCAAAAAAGCCTTGAATGAAACAAAAAAATAATTAATCAGGCGACTTTTTTATAGTCATGATATAAGCGGTTAAGTATTGGTGTGGATTTCAGAACCGTTTTGGCAATTGTTGTTTGATGAGGTTTTCCTCTCAAAATCGGTGTTTTACAATCAATGCCTTGATGTGTTCTGACAGTGTTATAATACTTCCCGATATACTCTTTGAGTAAGTATTCAAGATGCCTTTCATTTACAGGGATTATATGATTAAGCAATTCATGGCGCAGAATACCAACTGTTCTTTCGCATATACCGTTTTGCCAAGGACACTTAAACCCTGTTTTTTTGGCTTTGACATTTGCATTCTTAAGGAATTCACGCAATTCTTTACTGGTAAATATACTGTCATTGTCATGAATCAAGTATTTTGGTGTATTGCCAAAAGGAGTGGCTTCCCTGATTTGTTGAGCAACCCATGCAGAAGATGGATTTGTTGTAACGGCAAAGTGTTCAATTTTCCTGCGGTCATGACTTATGAGAATGAAAACATATAGAACTTTAAAATATAGGTTTGGAACTGTAAAAAAGTCCATTGCCCATATTTCCTTTCGGTGATTTTTAAGAAAAGTTTTCCATGACTGTTTCTGTTTTTCACTTGGGGGTTTACGAATTTTGGGTATATACTTTGAGATTGTATTTGGTGAGGGAGCATCAATTACAGCGAGATCTACTAAACGTTCATATATCTTTTCAGGAGAGAGCAAGGGATTTTCTTTGTGAATGCGTTTAATTAAAGATATTGTTTGACGTGATATTTTAGGTCTGCCAGACTTTTTTGACTTTATCATCCAATAGAATTTAAAGGCTTTTCTGTGCCAGCCAATTACAGTTTCAGGTTTGACAAGAAATAATGCAGATTTCCAGTTTGGAAAAAACTTTGAAAGCAAAACCCATAATTGACGGAATGCAGGAGTAAAATGTGGCTT
>JAAZCB010001216.1 GCA_012513545.1 Clostridiaceae bacterium | reverse complement strand
CTTGGTGACAAAGAAGGGCTGCTGTCGTGGAAGCTTGATGGATTGACAATAGTATTGACATATTCTGAAGGAAGATTGATAAAGGCGGTTACAAGAGGGACGGGCGAAGTTGGTGAGGTAATAACAAACAACGCAAAAGTATTTAAGAACATTCCTGTTCAAATTACATATACAGGGCATTTGATTATAAGAGGTGAGGCTGTTATCAGTTACTCGGATTTTGAGAAGATCAATAGTGAGATAGAAGATATTGCGGCTAAATACAAGAATCCAAGGAATCTTTGCAGCGGTTCCGTAAGGCAATTGAATAATAGAATTACGGCACAAAGAAATGTACTTTTTTTTGCTTTTGCTGTAGTAAAGGCCGATGGTGTTGATTTTAATAATTCAAGAATTGCTCAGTTAAATTGGCTGAAAAGACAAGGCTTTGATGTTGTAGAATTTAAGAAAGTCAATTATTCAAATATTGAAGAGTCTGTTTCATGGTTCTCTGATAACATCAATAATAATGATTTTCCTTCGGATGGCTTAGTGCTGACATATGATGATATTGGATACGGTAATTCCCTTGGTGCAACATCAAAATTTCCACGGGATGCAATTGCATTTAAATGGCGGGACGAGATCAAAGAAACCGTACTTACGGAAATAGAGTGGAGTGCGTCAAGAACGGGATTGATAAATCCCATAGCGATATTTGAACCTGTTGAGCTGGAGGGAACAACCGTAAGCAGAGCAAGCGTTCATAATATCAGTATTTTGGAAGGTTTGAAGCTCGGCATTGGAGATGTTATAAAGGTATATAAAGCAAATATGATCATTCCTCAAATCGCTGAAAATCTGACAAATAGCGGAACAGTGAAAATTCCCGAAGAATGTCCGGTATGCAGAGGGGAAGCGCAAGTCAGACAGGAAAATGGGGTAAGATTTTTATATTGTTTAAATGATAATTGTGTGGCTAAACAAATAAAATTATTCACTCATTTTGTCAGCAGAGATGCAATGGGCATAGATGGATTATCAGAAGCTACGATAGAGAAATTTATTGCCAAAGGATTTATAAGGGAACCGGCGGATATATTCCGTATAGAAAGGTATAAAAAAGAAATTATTGAAATGGAAGGTTTCGGTGAAAAGTCTTATAATAACCTGACAGCTTCAATAAACAAATCCAGGAAAACTAATGTAATAAGGTTTCTCTATAGTTTAGGTATTCCGAATATCGGATTATCTAATGCAAAATTAATATGCAGGCACTTTAAAAATAACTGGCCGGATATTCAGAATGCATCTTATGAGCAGTTGATACAAATAAACGGCATAGGAGATGTAATGGCCGATGCGTATGTGAAATATTTTAACAATGAAAGAAATCAAAACATTGTTGAAGATATCCTGAATGAAATTGAATTTCAGGCTATTGGAGATGTTAATGTTGACAGCATATTTGAAGATATCAGCTTTGTAATTACCGGTTCTTTAGAACAATACGAAAACAGAAATGAATTAAAAAAGGATATAGAAGACAGAGGAGGGAAAGTAACAGATTCCGTTACTTCCAAAACAAATTACCTCATTAATAATGATATTGCATCCGGTTCGTCGAAAAATAAAAAAGCAAAGGAATTGGGCATCCCCATTATAACCGAAGAGCAGTTTGTAAAGTGGATCAAGGATGGAGTTAAACCAACTGAAATTTGAGGCGCGCATAGAATCTTGATTGCCTCTGTTG
>JAAZCB010001215.1 GCA_012513545.1 Clostridiaceae bacterium | reverse complement strand
AAATTTAAGTAAATTATCCGAGTCTTGTAGGACGCTTTATTTTGAGATTTCAGATTATATGATTGATGATCTGGCACCCGATCCTTTCCAAAATATGGATACTTCTTTTCATTCATTTATATCGATCTGTGATAATCTTCTAATATATTTATTAAAATTGACGGAACCCGATGGTGGCAACCATTGGCTAATTAAGAAAACGGTTGAAGACTGTCAAAAAGATTATAAAAAATTATTTGAATTTAGAAATCACCCCGAAATCGTTGCATTATCAAAATGTCGTCTTCCTATGTCACTGAAAAATGATTTAAACTCCCGCGTACTTGATTCGATATCGCAGAAACTCATCGAGTCTCAGATAACATGCACGGAGTTGTGGCTATCTGGAGAAACTAACTCTACTCAACTTAATATAGAATTATTGACCGGCAGTGCAGAAAGGCAGGATCTTCTAGATCTTGCTTTACGATGCATACACGTTATCAAAGAGGATTTATCCATTTTGAATCATGTTAAAATAATTTTTATTTCTTTTAGAACAATTGACCGATTGCATTGTGGATGGGTCCAAGGCGGCAAGGATTCAATCTTATCATTTATTTCCGAAAAAAGATCGTCAGAAAATTTCGAGAAATTACTATTTATATACTATTCAGGAGATATAGTTATTGCAGCACAAAAGCTTGCTGATTTAGCAGAACATTCATCTTCTCTCAACAAAGATTACGAAGTTAAGGGAGTCTTAATTGAAGCCGTAAAACAATTAGAGGTATTGGTAAAGAGGGCTGTATCAGATTCAGATCCAATTATAGATTTGACCTTAAAATACTCATTTCAGCATGCTCTTCTTGATTGCTTGCTCATATTATTAAGAGTAGTATCCGTGACAAAGGATCGAGATGTAGCAGAAAAATTTATTCATTTATTTAGCATGTTTCGTCGGCCAGATGAGATAGATACGGCTAAAGATTATGCCAAATTATTCTATGATATTGGCAATTTAATAGAAGTTTTAAAATTACGTTATGTTATTATTCCCAACACATGCAAAGTAAGCCTAGGAGCGGAAATTAATCTGTTGTCACGAATTGCCATAGTGCAACCTAGAATATGGTTCGATAAAGAATATAATGAATACAAACTGACTAAGGGCTTGAAAAAACATATAGAAATATTTAAGGAGAACATTGAAAAAGCAAGTCAGCAATCTGCTAAAGTTATTGTTTTTCCTGAGATGTTTTTTCCAGCATCACAAATTTC
>JAAZCB010001214.1 GCA_012513545.1 Clostridiaceae bacterium | reverse complement strand
GTATAGTTTTTTATCAATATGACTATTTATATGATAAAATTTTGTAAATTATAGTTTGTATAAATAAATAGATATACAAATGAAAAAACTGTCCTTTACTGCTTTTGTTTCAACTATGAATCAGTTATAGTAACTGTATTTGATGGTCTTACGATAAAGTCTCATCATGAAGTGAAAGAGATAGTCACAGAAAAATTTGCAACCAAGATTTTGGGTATTATTGTCATTTTATTTTTAGCGTTTAATAAATAATTTATAATAGAGATAAAATAAGGGGAGTGAATTGAATTGAATATCAGATATCAATCAATTATAGCATTTCTTTTGGTTGTACTAATGATTTGCAACTGTATAATGTCTGGGGCTAATTATGCAGAAATTTTATCAGATGAGAAGGCAGAGCTGACATCATCTCATAGTGTTTCTGAAACAGTACTTGAATCAGTATATGAGATTCCAACAAATTCTATCACTGAGGATACAAGCCCGGAAACATCGTTAATGCCAGAGAATGAAACATATCAAATTCCTGTGATTGATACTTCTGATATAGGTTTTGAGGAAACTGAGCCTGATATATCAGAACCGGGACCACCAGAAACAGAACCGGAACCAGAACCACCAGAACCAGAACCAGAACCAGAACCAGAACTACAAGCCCAATTGCCTTATGAGCTTTTTAATGAGAGTATACTTTCATTAATAAACAGTGTTGTGTTACCTCTTGAAGAAGGTCAGACGAGTGAAAATGAAAAAATTTCTGTAGCTACAGCTAAAATTCTCAATCCCTTTTTTGAATACAGAGACAACCAATTAGGCGGCGAGATTAAGCCTTTTTCTATAACTCCTTTTTCAGATGAACCTCCTGAAGAAATTTTTATTACAGAAGGCCAGGTTGTGGTAATGAATGATGGCAACAGTGAGGAGAAAGGTACATATTTTGAATATCAATTTATACCGGAATCCACTTCAACCTATATTTTAACGGCAACTAAAGCTACTCTGTCTTCCATGTATGTCGATGAAAATGAAGGTCGAAGAATCGGTGATATAAGATATTGGCCTGAAAAGAACAATTCCATTGCATGTAAGCTATATAAGGATCAACAGTATAGAATTACTATTTATCTCAATGATCCTAATGTTCCCTCAGAATTAACTATTAGCAAGTATATATCTGATACTTCCCGGATTACATATAAAATTGAAGATAACACATATACAGAGGAAAGCAATGCATCTTTTGTTGTGTCAATATTGAATGTGCCTGCCAATATACTTTATGGTGTTATTGACAGGGACATTTTATTTAGTGCTGAGATTTTAAAAGATGGTGTTTCTATCGATAAATTACCTGAAATACCAACAGAATGTATAAGAGGCCTTAAAGGTATTCCTGATGATAATGTGCTACAGTTTGTATGTAATTTCAATACACTGGTTGAACCGGGAGAGTACACTTTCAGAATTGACTGTAAGGATATAAACGGGGAACCGGTACTGGAAAGCAGTGAAGCTCAAGTTAATGTTAAAGACCTGACAATTTATGTGCAACAAGGCAGTTCCAAAGTTAGAGGAAATTACAACAAGTATGTATACTTTAATAATGTTAATATCAGAGAAGGAAGGTTTGTGCTCTTTGACGGTGACAAAACGCTGGGACTGTCGGAGGTTAGCAATGTTTCTGAGATAAATATCAGTAAATTATTCAGCGACTCAGGATATAGTGTTATTGACAACCAGTATGACTCGAATTTTAAAAAGTTATTGTATAGAGGCAGTGTTCCTGAGATATCCTGTAATGATGTGTTAAAGACAGGAAGTGAGTATACTCTCAAATTTGTAACAGGTACTTCAGAATACTCTACATATGCAAATATAGAAGTCACTGACAGGCTTATACTGGAAAGAATGTATTTAAGTGGTTCGCTATATGACCTATCTTCATTTGTAACTGTTGGGGCAGAATTTAGTGGACTGAAAAGTTTAGATGCTGATAAAATTGATGTTATATTGACAGATGTTTACGGTAACACAGTAGCATCGAAAGAAGATTATGTTTATAATTATGGGAATTCTGGGATAATGTTTCGTCTGAAGGTAGAAACACCTGTTTTAGAGAATAATAAGTACTATATAAAAGTAAGTTATCCTGAAGGAATTATTTCAAATGCAGAAAATGTATCTGTTGATGCTTATCAGGCTTATTATAGAGTTTCATTAAATTCCGTACGGGTAATTGATGCAAAAGAAGGAATAGTTGATTTATCCACATATTATTGTGATAATTCAATAGAATATACTGCTAAATTATATCGATTGAATGGAAGTTTAAAAATACCAATTTCGGAATTATCGCGACAAAAGCCCGATGAAAATGGTATTTTTACCCTGCGATTTTCTTCCCAAAGTGGATTGCCTATATTTGCAGAGGGTTCAAAATACAATATTGAATTGACTTATGATGGAATTTCTGATTTTTACAATAACAAAATTGATTTTTCTGTGCCTGTGAAAAACAGTTTAAAGACTTCAAATATCATATCTTTTGATCCACCTGCGCTACCTTTGAGTGGAAAACTAGAATTTACTATTAACGGATATGGTATTGAAGATGGAATAATGGGTACAGACAATGAAAATATCAATATAGAGTTAGTAGCAGATAACGAAATTTACGGTTATATGGACAAGTCAACAATTACAAAGTCCATGTCGCTATATCAGGCCAATGGCGGAGATTACAGTGTAGTTCAGGTAATGATAAAGGGTGATCTCAATATCACAAAAGAATTAAAGGAAAATACCAAATATTACATTAGGATAAATGGAACAGAGTATGAGTACTTTTACAATTCTTCAGAATTTGTACTGGATACGGAGCTTTGTAAAATAGATAACTATTATACTCAAAGTTCCTTCGGGGATTTATCGGGGAATGAACAGATATGTTTTAATATGTACCAGAATCAAAGCCTGGAATTAAATTTACCATGGGTCAGAAATGTATCACCATCTGCAAAACTTGTTTTGGTAAATGTAAAGACACAGGAAGAATTTGAAATGGGTAGTTTTGATACTAAAACAAGCCATTACGATGGATTATACAGGGACATTTCTATTAAAACACAGCTATCTTCGCTTAAAGTTGATGAAATCTATGCAATATTCTTTAGAGATAACGAAACGGATATCAGTTTAGGTAAATTTATCAGTATAGAAACTTCACATGTTTTGAATAGTTTTTCTGTATCACAGGCAGTGTATGGAAGTGATATGGTTACATTGCAGTTCTCAGGAACAGCTTTATGGGATGAAAATACCTTCAATATAAAAGATGCTTTTGACAACATTATTGAAGGTGAAAGGGTTGAAGGAAGCGAAAGAAAAGCATCCATCGGAAATGAGATTTTAATAGATTTTAAATTGGATACTCCTTTGGAATATGGTGCTTATAAATTTAACATTTATCGCAAATCCTCTTCGCCGATAGTAGTAAAATATGAAATTACTGAGGAAAATTCAAGCCCTTCGGTTACAAATATTCAAGCGGGTTTTCCGTATCTTGTACATGGTAAAAACCTTTCTGAAGATACTGTTTATACAGCGGATATTATGGATATGAATAATGCTGTACATATAAAAAAGGGAGTTACACTTATTAAAAGAACTGGAGAAAATATTCTTGAGATATCAGAAGAAAGTGTTGCGGGTTTACCTTTAG
>JAAZCB010001213.1 GCA_012513545.1 Clostridiaceae bacterium | reverse complement strand
ATTCTATATGGAAATAAAGGTGAAAAGATTAAAATAGATTATGAGAAAGAATATGGCAAGGGGTCCTTTATGGCACCTTTTGAAGGTATTATAAGCAGTATGGAAAGACGGTACAGGGAAACCCAATCCGATGGGATGAAGCAGTATTATGAGGCGTTTATGAGCTATAACCCTTGTCCTGAGTGTAATGGGCGTCGGTTGAAAAAGGAAAGTCTGGCGGTTACAATAGGAGATAAAAACATATTCGATATATGCTCAATCCCGGTTGGTGAAACCAAGAGTTTTTTTAGTAAAATCAATTTGTCTGAGCGTCAAAAGCTTATCGCCCACCAGATACTCAAGGAAATAAATGAAAGATTGGGGTTCCTGGTTGATGTAGGTCTTGATTATCTTACCCTATCAAGAGCAGCAGGAACTCTGTCAGGAGGTGAGGCGCAGAGAATCAGACTGGCAACTCAAATAGGCTCGGGACTTATGGGGGTATTATATATACTTGATGAACCAAGTATTGGGTTGCATCAGAGAGACAATGAAAGACTGCTGAAAACCCTTAAAAGAATGAGGGATCTAGGTAATACATTGATAGTTGTCGAGCATGATGAGGATACAATGTATGCCGCAGATTATATAATAGATCTGGGACCTGGTCCCGGAGTCCATGGCGGCAAGATAGTTGCTGCAGGTACTGTAGAGGAAATAAAGAATAATCCGGATTCAATTACAGGACAATACCTTAGCGGGACAAAAAAAATAGAAGTTCCGGAAAAAAGGCGAAAGCCCAATGGTAAATGGATTGAGGTTATCGGAGCAAGAGAGAATAATTTGAAGAATTTAAATGTTAAGATTCCTTTGGGGGTTTTTACGTGTGTTACTGGAGTTTCAGGATCAGGCAAGAGTTCTCTTGTTAATGAAATTTTATATAAGAAGCTTGCTAACGAGTTGAACAGGGCAAGGTTGAGACCGGGGGAGCACGATCATATAAAAGGGCTTGAGTATCTTGACAAGGTAATTGATATAGATCAATCACCTATTGGCCGTACTCCAAGGTCAAACCCGGCAACATATACCGGATTGTTTGACTTGATCAGGGAAATATTTACCGGAACTACCGAGGCTAAAATGAGGGGCTACAAAGCAGGGCGTTTCAGCTTCAATATAAAGGGAGGACGATGTGAAGCTTGTACAGGTGACGGTATAATAAAGATTGAAATGCATTTTCTGCCTGATGTTTATGTACCGTGCGAAGTCTGTAAAGGAAAAAGGTATAACAGAGAAACACTCGAAGTAAGATATAAAGGGAAGAATATAGCAGATGTTCTTGACATGACAGTTGAGGATGCACTGGAGTTTTTTAAAAACATTCCAAAGATACAGAGAAAACTCCAAACACTTTACGATGTTGGCTTGGGATATATCAAAGTTGGTCAGTCTTCTACCACATTATCAGGTGGAGAGGCACAAAGGGTTAAGCTTGCGACAGAGCTTTCAAAAAGAAGTACCGGCAAGACGATGTATATACTTGACGAGCCTACCACTGGACTTCATACATCTGATGTACACAGGCTTACAGATATTCTTCAAAGACTGGTTGAGGCAGGGAACAGCGTTGTTGTAATTGAGCATAACCTTGATGTTATTAAAAGCTCGGACTATATTATTGATTTAGGCCCCGATGGTGGAAATAAGGGAGGACTTATAGTTGCCCAGGGAACTCCGGAAGAGATTGTAAAAGTTGAGCAGTCTTATACCGGAAAATTTCTTGGTAATATACTCAAGTCATAAATACTTTTAAGTATAAGGTCAAAAAGTTTACTTTTTGACCTTAAATTAATTTCTCAGGGATAAACAAGATAAGAGCCTCTAGTCCCCTATAACTGGGGAAATTGAGTTATTGAAATAAAAATATAGATATAGACATATTAAGAGAGGTAAACTAATTTATTATTCGAGACAAAGACTATTATGATTTGAATATGATTAGACCAATTATGTTTTGTATGGTATACTGATTATAAGTATTTTTTTAATTAATGTAAATTTTTGACTTTAAACGTGATTTTTATTTTTTGGGAATTTTGTTTTTTATTGTACTCTTGATATTTAAAGTGTTAATTTAGAAATATAAATATTATTACAATCATAGGAAGTACTTTTGCTCCTCGTTCATATAAATATATAAATGATGTAAAATAAAGTACTGATATATTTTAAAGTGAAAATTATGGGTATATATTAGCATAAATTAGAAGAGTAGGGACAAGGATAATGTACTATTAATAAAGTTATTCTTTAAGGGTTTTTGATAGGAGATGATTTTATGATGATGTGTTCAGTTTGTAAAGAAAACCTTGCGGTTGTATTTATAACTAAAATAATAGATGGCAAGCAGACACAAGAGGGTTTATGTTTTTCCTGTGCTAAGAAACAGGGAATTCAACCTATAAACCAGCTTCTTGAGCAAACAGGTATTTCCGATGAGGAGATTGATGATTTAAACAAGCAAATGGGTAATCTGTTCGAAGATATGGATATAAACAATATGAATAATACGCTTTCAGATAACTCAGGGAATCCGAATTCAGTTAATCCTTTTTTGAACCTGATTAATAAATCCTTTTTTAGAAACAGTGACAACTCAAACTCTAAAGATGAGCCTAAAGAAATAAAGGATGATGACAACCGGGAGGAAAAGGACGCGAAGGAAGCAAAGAATAACACCAGAACCAAGACACAGGAGAAAAAAGTCCCAAAAAAGAAGAAGTATCTTGATACTTACGGTACAAACCTTAATGAGAAGGCTAAGGAAGGAAAGATAGTTCGAGTTATTGGTAGACATAGGGAAATAGAACGTGTTATCCAGATTCTGAACAGAAGGAACAAAAACAATCCGGTGCTCATTGGTGAACCGGGTGTAGGAAAAACGGCGATTGCTGAAGGTTTGGCTGTTAGAATAGCCGAAAGGGATGTTCCTGCCAAGCTTTTTAATACTGAAGTATATGTTCTGGATCTTACGGGAATTGTTGCCGGTACCCAATTCAGAGGCCAGTTTGAGAGCCGTATGAAAGGTATTATTGAAGAGACCAAAGCTCTTGGTAATGTTATTCTTGTTATTGATGAACTCCACAATATAATGGGTGCAGGTGAAGCTGAAGGAGCTATGAATGCTGCTAATATTCTTAAACCAGCTTTAGCAAAGGGAGAGGTTCAGGTTATTGGAGCCACTACCCTTAATGAATACCGGAAATATATTGAGAAGGATTCAGCTCTTGAAAGGAGGTTCCAGCCCGTTTTGGTTGATGAGCCTTCCATAGAGGAAACCATAGAAATACTTGAGGGCATCAAGGATTATTACGAAAGCTATCACAGAGTAAAAGTTTCAGATGATGTAATAAGGGCTGCAGTAGTACTTTCCGAAAGGTATATTACCGATCGTTTTTTGCCTGACAAGGCGATAGATGTTTTGGATGAAGCAGGTTCAAGAGCAAATATAAAAAATGTAGGACTTATTGAGTTTGAAGCCTTAAAGGATGAACTTAAGAAGGTACAGGAGGAAAAGGAAACTGCCATATCAGCAGACTCTATTGAGGACTACCAGAAAGCGGCGGACCTGAAAGTAAGGGAATGCAAGCTTTTGCAGCAGATAAAGGATATTGAGTATAAGAACAAGGACATGGAAATAACTTTGGATGATATTGCTTATGTTATCGAATCCTGGACAAAAATACCTATTCAGAGACTTACGGAGATAGAGGCCAAAAAATTGCTTGTTCTTGAAGAAAGGCTCCATGGCAGGGTTATTGGACAGAACGAAGCTGTTACCAGTGTTGCACGTGCCATAAGGAGAAACAGGGCTGATTTTAAAAAGAAAAAGAAACCATCATCATTTGTTTTTGTAGGACCCACAGGAGTTGGAAAGACAGAGCTTGTAAGGGCTCTTGCTGTAGAACTTTTTGAAAGTGAAGACGCTCTTATAAGACTTGATATGTCTGAATATATGGAAAAACACACTGTTTCAAAGCTTATTGGCTCACCGCCTGGTTATGTAGGTTATGATGACGGCGGACAGCTTACTGAAAAGATCAGGAGAAAACCATATTCAGTTATATTGATGGATGAAATAGAAAAAGCTCATCCGGATGTATTCAATATGCTGTTGCAGATACTTGAAGATGGAAGAATAACCGATAGTCATGGAAGAACTGTAAGCTTTGAAAACACTGTTATAATTATGACCTCCAATGCCGGAACCAGTCTTAAGTCCAATGGAATAGGGTATTCGAACGACAACTATATAGCAATGGAGAACAAGGTAAAGGATGTACTTAAAGAGACTTTCAGGCCAGAGTTTTTGAACAGGATTGATGAGATAATTGTATTTAAGGAACTCGGAAAAACTGAACTTATTCAAATAATAGATTTGATGCTAACTGAGATAATTCATGAAGTTGAACAGAAGAATATGACCATTGAACTTTCTGAAGGTGTCAGGGAATTTATCCTTGAAAAGGGCTATGACCCTAAATATGGTGCCAGACCTTTGAGGAGAACAATTCAGAAGTATATTGAAGATGAGCTGACTGATATGTATTTGAAAGGACAATACAAGGAAGGCAGCAAAATATTTATTGATGTTGTTAATGACAAACTGATTTTTTCATAAGAACTATTTAAAGCTGTTTTAAATAAAAGAGTGGGACATCGAGTCTCACTCTTTTTTGGATTTTACTTTAGGAAATGGTCATAATGTAAAAAGAAAGCGCTAAGGACGCTTTCTTTTTTTGCCCAACTTTATAAAATGTTTTTGGGTTCTTAAGTAAACCAGTCATATCATCTGTTAATGAAGCCGAAGCCTCCGGCTTTAGCGCTGAAATTGTTTCCGAAGTTTCTACCACTGGAAAAACCGCTGCTCCTTCTGTTTTGCTGCTTCTTAATATTTCTGCAGCTAAGGCATCTTTGAGGCTCATTTGAAAATCCTTTTTCCTTATAGAAGTTCTGTTCTCCTTCGGTAAAAATAAATTGTGCGCTACAGTCTTTACATACAAGAGTTTTATCAGACATTATTAATCCTCCTTAAATTTGGTATTAACTGATTTTTGATTTCTACTCCAACCCTTATAAGGAGGCAATAAGCTCAAAAATGAATTAATCCTGTAATTATATTGTTTGCCGTATATAACCAGTTTATACATAACTTAAACTTAAATAATATTAAATCACACAGCAATAAAAAGTACATAAATTTAGTTTTATGTATATATATATATAACATAAATTATGGTATCATTATTATATAAAACTGGTATTTAGAATGAAATAGGAGTAAAACAATGAGATTGTGTGTGTCTTTAGCCTATTCCAAAATAAAAAATGCAGTTATGAATTTTAAAATTAGTACCAAAATTACACTATTCTACTTTATACTGTTCATATTTACACTTCTTGTCAGTGTCTTTCTATACCAGAGAATGCATGTCAGGGTTATGTCGGACAGAATAGAGGAAGTATCAGTGCAAACACTGTATTCAATCAATTCCAACATACAATCAACCCTTGATAATGTTAACAACTATTCAAGGATGATTGTTGCAAACAGTGATGTACGTCATGTCATGAAAAACGGCAGCTTGAGCAGACTGGAAACAATTAAAAGAATGGATGAATTCCTAAAGAGGCTTATAGAAGAAACACCATCAATATCATCAGTCTATATTATTGATAATTTCAGGAATAAAAGGGGAGCGGATAAGAGGTCTGAAATGTGGCTTAAGATTAATGATATTAGAAGAGCACCCTGGTACTATAAGGTACTTGAAAAGAATGGAGCGTATATTCTTACTCTCAATGGCGGAGGAATTTTTGATAATACACCGGATTACAACTTTGTTTCTTTAGTCAGGCTTTTAAGGGATATAGATGATTTGGAGCCTATTGGAATAATGATTGTAAATATTCCCTATAAGGCATTTGAAGACTTATTCAATGAAATTCTTGATAAACCGGGAGCAGAATATGTTTTACTTGACGATAACTATCAGACGGTTGTGTCAAATAAGTATGAGAAGTTTGATATAGCCGGTATCATATCAAAATCAACCGGGAAGGAATATGATTCAAGGATTGTAAAGATTGATAACAAGGAATATCTTCAATCTTACATAAATATGGAAAGGCATAACTGGAAATTTATCAGCACAACTCCATTCGAACAGATGTCAAGCGAGTCGGAAGCCTTCAGTCTTATAGCTTTTTTCATTATACTTGTAAACGGTCTAATTCTTTTTACCGGTTCGGTAATTATATCCGGGATGGTTACGGTTCCAATAAAGAAGATGATAAAAGCGATGAAGGGAATTGAAAAAAGGGAATTCAGGCTGGTAAGTGTAAAAACTGGAAACGATGAAATTGGAAAGCTTAAAGATTGTTACAATATGATGGTTACAGAAATACAGAATTTACTGCATCAAACAATGGAAGAGCAAAGGATTAAGCGAAAGGCTGAACTTAACGTTCTTCAGGCACAAGTTAAGCCTCATTTCCTTTATAATACACTTGATGCGTTGAGCTATTTGGCCCTGTCCGGCAAGAACGAGGAACTCTACGATTCTCTCGAAGCACTGGGAAGCTACTACAGGACCAGCCTTAGCAAAGGAAAAGAGGTTGTAACAATAAAGGAGGAAATAGAGATAGTAAGGTCTTATCTGACATTACAGAAGCTTCGCTATGGAGACATATTTGATGTTATATATGATATAGATGAAAGGGCATACGAATTTGAGACTCTCAAACTTATTATGCAGCCTTTGGTTGAAAATGCTCTGTACCACGGAATAAAACCCAAGGGTGAAATGGGCATAATTAAGATATTTGTAGCTCTCGAAGACAAGAATATTGTAATTTCCATAGAGGATGACGGTGTGGGAATGAGTGAAGAAGAGCTTCTGGACTTGAATAGCGATACACTTGACAGCAACAGTGAAAGTTTTGGTCTGAAAGGTACAATTAAGAGACTCCAGATATTTTACAGCAGTTCAGATATTTATAAAATCGAAAGTAAAAAAAGATATGGAACCAAAATTACATTAACGGTTCCTGCCAAAAGGGGTGTTATATATGAGTAGATCAATGTTAAGGGTTATGCTGGTGGATGATGAAGAGAACGAAAGAAACCTGCTGAAATTATGTATAAACTGGAATGAATTCGAAATGGAGATTGCGGGTGAAGCATCCAGTGGCCGTGAAGCCCTTGATCTACTTGAGGATATCAATCCGGATATAATTATAACCGATATAAGGATGCCTTTTATGGATGGATTGGAATTCAGCAGAATTGTTGCTGAGACGTACCCTTATATCAAGGTTATGGTATTAACGGCGCATGAAGAGTTTGAATATGCTAAGGAAGGAATAAAAGTCGGAGTATCAGATTTTCTATTAAAACCCATAAAAAGAGCTGACCTTAAGGCTGCTCTGGTAAATCTGAAGAACAAAATCGAAGCTGAAAGATTACATAAAAATGAGTTTGAGGAATTAAGAAAGCAACTGGAAGAATCTTTTCCATATATAAAAGAAAAGTTTCTCAATGAGCTTCTCCAAAACAACCTTTCTGATGAAGAGATAAAAAGCAAGCTGGATTATTTTTCAATTAAAGGCTTTGAGAGCTATGTTCAGCTTGTATTAATTGAGCCTTGCCACTCAGAACTTGACATTGCTGAGGAAACAAGAGTACTTTTAGGAATGAAATGTACTGAAATAGTCAGGCAATATTTTAAGGAAGACACGGGAATTGAAGTTTTTGTAGACAACAGCCATAGAATAGTTGTATTAAGCGGCGGGCCAGAAGTGGATATTGTTGAGTGCTGTGAGCAGATAAAAGCCATGATTATCAATCGGCTTAAATGTTACGTTAACATCGGTATAGGAAATGTACACAGGAACCTCAAAGAGATTAAGCAGTCTTACAGGGAGGCCTCAGAAGCCTTAAATTATAAGGTTATTTACGGGAAGAACCATATAATAAGCTTTGATGAGAACAAAATCAATGAAAGTACCTGGAACATGAAAATGGATGAGCTTAATGAGATTGGTTTTCATGTAAAAACAGGACTTGAGGACAAAGCTCTTGAAATGATAAACGGAATTTTTGACGGTTTCTATTCACAGGGGCTTAAATCAATTGATTTTGTTCGGATAACTTCAATTAATATTATAACAGTAATACTGAATTCAATTACTGAATTGGGGCTTGATTTTAATGATGTATTTGAGGGTGGTAAATTGCCCTATGACAGGGTATTTATAATTGATAATTTGCCGGATATGAAAGGTTATATGCTGAATATGGTCAAACATGCCATAAGTTCGGTTAAAAACATGAGAACCCGGAAAACTAATAAAGTAATCAACGAAATAATTGAATACATGAAGGAAAATTTGTCCGAACAGGAACTCTCGCTTGCCGGAGTTGCAAAACAATTCTATCTCAATTCCAGCTATTTAAGCAGGGCTTTCAAGCAGGAAACGGGACGAACTTTTGTTGAATTTATGACAGGTATAAGAATTGAAAAGGCATTAAAGCTTTTTAAGGAGACTGACTTGATGTTATATGAAGTTGCCCAGGAAATCGGAATACCGGACCCGAATTATTTTGGAAAGTGCTTTAAAAAGTATGTTGGAATGTCTGTGAATGAATACAGAAAGCAGGGCTGATTCTGGAAAAATATCTGTATCCACTTACTTGCTGCTTAATTTATTTGTGTTAAGCAGCTTTATGTTAGGGCCATTTCCCGAAGGGAAATCCGGCAAAAAGCGAGGGACTCGATGTCCCGCAGCTTTTTATT
>JAAZCB010001212.1 GCA_012513545.1 Clostridiaceae bacterium | reverse complement strand
TGCTGGTATGTTGGCTATTATTAAAGCCGGATATGCGTTTGTTCCTATAAATGCTGATTATCCGGCTGAAAGAATACAGTATATTATTGAGGATTGTGAAGCTGATATTGTTATAACCAAGCAAAAGTACAAAAATAAAGTAAATACAGCTGCAGTTATTTTATCAGAAGAATTATCCTTGTCTAGTGAAAATTCAAAACAAGTGTGTAAAAAGTCATATGTCAAAGGATTGATTTATGCTATTTATACTTCCGGTACTACAGGAAAACCTAAAGGTGTTATGATAGAAGGCAAAAGCGTTATCAATTATGTAAACTGGTTTAGAGATACAGTCAGAATTAATAAAGACGATAAGACAGTTCTTTTGTCTTCCTATTGTTTTGATTTGGGATATACGGCAATACTCAGTTCACTTTTGTACGGTGGAGAGTTACACATTCTTCCTGAAGAAAAATACAGGGATCCTAACTATGTTGTAAATTATATTAGTAAAAACAGTATAACTTATATCAAACTTACACCATCTTTGCTACACATGTTGGTTAATTGTGAACAGTATGAAGACTGCCGTAAGTTTGAATCTTTACGTTTGATTGTTGTTGGAGGAGAATGTATACGCGGGAAGGATATCAAAAAAGTTATAAAAGAATATCCCGATATTACAATAATGAATCATTATGGTCCGACTGAGGCTACAATTGGTTGTATAACAAAAATTATATCAAGTGATGTCATTGAGAAAGATGGATGGGAAAAAACTATCGGAAGGCCTATCAGCAATACTGGAATATATATTCTGGACAAAAACCGCAGACCGGTTCCTGTAGGCGTTCCGGGAGAAATATACATAAGTGGAATGGGTGTTTCCAAAGGATATATAAATCAGGAGAAATTAACTGCCTCATGCTTTATAAAAGAAAGATTTGACACGATTAATGAAATCATTGGGTATAAAAGTGGTGATAAAGGCTTATTCAATGAGAATGGTGATATACTGTTTCTTGGAAGAATTGACAAACAGGTTAAAATCAGAGGATATCGTGTTGAGGTTTCAGAAATTGAGCAGAATATTCTGGAATGCGGAAAAGTTGATGATGTTGTTGTCTTAGCAAGAGAAAATGAATCTGGTGAGCATAGTTTATACGCATATTTTGTAAGTAGTGAAATTAGCGTGGATGAGATAAGGCAAAATCTTATCAATAAGTTACCTTCATATATGATTCCATCATATTTCATTGAAGTTGATAAGATACCATTAACACAAAATGGAAAAGTTGATACAAAGGCTCTGCCGATGGCTCAAAATAATTCAAATGAAAAAACTCAGGTGTTGCTGCCAGAGAACGAAATGCAGGATAAATTTATTATGGCATGGAAAAAGGTACTGAATGTTAACGAGGTCTATTTAGATGATGATTTCTTTGTCTCCGGAGGAGATTCGATAAAAGCAGTAGAAATTGTAGCTGAATTAAACAAATACAATATAAAGATGGAACTAAACGATGTGTTCCGCTTCCCTAAGATTAACCATTTGAGATATAAATTAGAAAACAGAAAAAGTGTTACAAATCAAGATGCAGTTGTAGGGGATGTTAGTTTAACACCTATCCAAAAACAGTTTTTTGAAGATAGTGATGGAATTAATAATTACAATCAGTCGATTATTGTTGTTGGTCATGAACGGTTTGATAAGGCTAAGCTGGAAATTGTGTTTGATATGCTAACGAAGCATCATGATGCTCTTAGAATGAATTATAAAATAGATAATGGAATAGTAAGTCAGAACAATCGTGGTATAGACGGGAATTATTACATATTAAATGAGTATGATTATACTTCCATGCCTGA
>JAAZCB010001211.1 GCA_012513545.1 Clostridiaceae bacterium | reverse complement strand
CTCTATTTCAAACCCATACAAGTCCAGTGGCGGTTTTGCACCCTTTGAATCAACACCCAGGAAATCCTTTATCGCATTGACTGTGTCTGAGCCGTTTATTTCATCCAGGGTCTTCTCGCTGATTGTTCTATGCTCTTCAATTCCAGAAGTCTGCAGATTCCTTTCAAGGTAATAATATACCTCTTCCATCAGCTTCGAAGGGTCATCATCAGAAAGAGCCATTAAGCCGTACATATCCTTTAAAAGATTGTTATAGCATGTCAGAGCTGATTTTGAAGCGTTATCAAGTGCGCTTTGTATCTGGGTTTCCGCCGTCTTCATTCTTGAACCCTCTACAAGAAGGCTTGAAAGCAGAATAACGGAAATCAGTATGATGCATAAAAATATTGATATTGCACCCTCTGCCTTTTTTAAATACCTCACTTTAGTCAATCCTCTTCTTTCTTCTTACTGTTCATAAAATCCCTAAGCTTTGTAAAGATATTGGAAACGGCGTCCCTCACATTACTCACAACTGTTTGTCCCTTTCCCTTGAAAACCTTATTATCAATTTCCTTTACAACATCTGTCGCAAAATCGGTTGTTCTTATAAACTCCACCGGTTCATTTATAATTGCATCAGAATGTGCTTTTATCTCTATTGTATTTGGTACACCGAAAATTCTTAAAAAATTACCCATTGGGTTTTTATATTTAGCTGCAACTGTAACACGGATTTTCTTATAAACAATATAATCCTCTGCAATCGCAGCATCTGTTTCAATACTGAGTGGTTTTCCGAAAATTATTGATTTGTTCAGCATATATTTTGCATATTCTTCTATTTTTGACTCCTTACCGCTTTTAGCAAAATCCAGTCCATAAATACGCCAGTATAAGCTTACATCCTTCATCCTGTCTTTTGTAATCTGAGCCATAACCATGTCCTTTGAAGGATTATTCCAGATTTCAGCTCCACGTTGGGCAGATCTGTCTGCTATTGTCTGAATATACGCTTTCTGGTACAAAAATTCGCCGTACAGTATTAGTGCAATAATTGTCATAATTATAACAGGTACAATTATCGCCGCTTCAACTGTAAGACTTCCCTTATTGTTTCTTCTTAAAAATTCAAACAAAATATCACCCAACCAATAAAAATTATTTTTAAAACAAGTTATACCTTTGTTTCATATTAAGGCCTGCATTCACGGCAGGGCAAATATCCCTTACCGGCACACTCACCTTTACTGCTCAATATTTCATCCTTAGAGCCAAGAAGCGGGCAATTCACGTCTTTATGGTACCGCTTAATATTGTCAGCATCAGTGTCAATATAGTACTTTTGCCCCTTTACAATCCTTGCTCCGCCCAGTGCGAAGCTGTTAAACCTTTCCTTCCCCAGGCCTACCGGCAAGCCTTGGAAAAAAACCAGCATTCCAACATCGTCAACAGTTCTGTACCAGTCTTCATTATCTATTACCGGCAAGGTAAAGTGGTACGTTATTGCATATTGCCTTGCAATCTCATTGTGCCTGTTTATATAAAAGTTTATATCCCTGCGGATACTATCAATAATTGTCCTTCTCCTGACCTGGTCAAACAAGGCTTCATCCTGAATTATACCGCTTCCAACCCTGC
This sequence comes from Clostridiaceae bacterium, assembly GCA_012513545.1. Next base: position 5,794 of record JAAZCB010001211.1, on the reverse strand, counting down.
CTGAAAGGTCAGCCCGCTTTCCCTCAACAAAGCTTTTTCCTATAGTATCATAAACTCTAACGTAATCATCCAACGAAAACGAATATGCATAAGTCCCATCACTGTAAGCGTACATTTTTTTGGGCTTCCATACCTGTTTTATCTGCTTGTACCCGTCTGCCCCCTTGAAGGTTTCACTTGACAGAACATGGTACCCGTCATAATCAACAATTACTATGACAGGGACATACGCCTCCAGCCTCTTCTGAGCTATACTGTCCATATTAATATTAAAATTCAAATACAGTAAATTGAAGAAAGTCTCAACGGCCTTTTCCTTGTTAATAACAAATTTATTGTCAATGCCGGCTTCCACCAGGGTTGAGGCTGCATCCTGTGCAGCGGTGTCCAGCATGCGGTTCAGCTCAATCCTTTTATAGGTGCAGTAGTTAACATTATCCGTCTTTATCCCAAGCATAAAGCTGAAAGGAATGGTAAAGACAACAAATATAATTGCCAGGTCAGTAATTTTCATCTTTTACCATACCTCCGTAGGTCACCATAATCTTGGCTGCCGAAAGATCAGCATTGAAAAGGATTTCCTGAATCCTGGTTGCTGCCGTCTTGTTCCTGTTCTTAACCATAACTTTAAAATAGTCTCCCTTTGACATTTTGTAGTCATCTCCGGCGGAGGCCTCCGGAAACAACATCTCCATAATTTCACCTGTATAGGTAGCCCAATAATTTACGTTAAAATCATTTTTAAACGTCGCCGAGTCCTTAGGATCATCGTAAACCGGGTCAAATTTCTGGTGGTAATGCTCCATTTCAACCTCATATATATTGTTTGTGGCGGACAGCTTGTTCACAAATTCACGGTACATGGCTGGTGTAATATACCCTAAACTCCTTGCCGAATCGACGAACTCACAGGTTTGAGTAAGGACAAAAATCTGTGTGGTGTCATCCTGGTTTTCAAACATATTTAATATAGGAAAAATAAACAGCAGCAGAACTGCCAGGAAAATTGCAACTATTTTACTGAGTGAATCCCCCATATTAAAAACCTCTTCTACTTTTTAGTATAAACAACTTCCGTTATAACACCGTTCGCATCAATGTTGTACGAAACGGCATACATTGCCTCGGGAAGAACTTTCGAATAAACAGCCTCAGTATCGTTAGTATTAACGGTTGAGCTTTTACTGACCATATCCTCCCTGAGTCCTGAATTTACTTCTCTATTGACCTTCTCAATCTTTACTCCGTCTACATAGATATCTACGTCAAGCCCGCTGCGGATGGAACTTATTATTTCAGCCCCGGTTGCAGCGTATTCCTCATTTACATAGCTTCCCTGCGCCAAAGCTTTATCTTCATACATATGCAGCTTTACAACTTCAATCAAAGACGAAGCATTTCTATAAAGCAGCAGGAATACAGAAACAGCTGCTATGAAAATAAATATCACCGATACCTTGTGAATAAAATCTGCCAGGTTTTCTCCCATTTCATATCACCCGTAAGTATTACTGCTGAGTAAATTTGATTGCTACAATAGTCCCGTTGGCATCTCTTAACAATTGGCTGTCAAACTGTCCGTTGGGATTTACGTAGTCATCGCTGGTTTCATCAAAAGTGTCAGCAATATCATTTGAGGAATTACCGCTGATATCCCCTACACCGCTTGATTCTGAAACACTTTTAATATACCACCTTCCACCGTTCTTTCCAGTTTTTACGTAAATACCAATATAATCATCCTTGTATTTTCTGAGCGCACTTACAACATTGCTTCCACTTACAGGAACACCGTCATACATTGTCTTGTCTGCGTCGGACAGCTCACTCCTCATTTTACTCATGCTCCCTGCGGATTCAGTTGCAATTCCCTGCCCCTGCCTTAGTATAAAGAACCCTATTGACACAATAATCATTGTTATAGCAACACTTGCTGCTATGATAATAGCCTTTACTGAATTTTCCATTAAAGAACTCCTCCTTTATTTTATAAAGCTTTTTTAATTTGTTCCGAATAAACAAGAAGTTTATTATAGCTGTCCATCGCAAATGGAAGCAGCAGATAAAGGAACATTGTTGCACCTAAAGGTATGAAAGCAATCAGCTTTCCCCATATGCCCTTTTTGGTTACAATTATTTCGTTGTCCTGTTTCCGCTTTTCCTGGTAATACCCCCTCTCTATAATTAACTCATCAAAGGCCTGTGTTATAGAAATTTTATCAGCTGCAGACTGCAGATTTTCCACAAGCCTTGTAAAAGGCAGGTAGGGCTCATCGAGTTTAAGCTGCTCTAAAGCCTCATAATCTCCATGTTCGAAATTGTTCAGGCACTTTTGAATAGAATTCTTAAAGACCACTGCAAATTCTTCCATCCATTGCAGTATGTCTTCAACTGACATCCTTTCTATATACATTAACATCATAATTATGGTATGAAACTGCATAACCTCGTCTTCCATTCCCATCTGAAGCACCTTTTTCCTAAAAAGCAGCATCCAGTAGGGAATGTTAAAAAACAAAACACCCAATAATATGCAAAATATAAGTTCCCACCACTTAAAATAGTGGCTGTTATATACCTTAAGCTTATCGAGAATTCTTTTGACAGTTGTGCTTAGAACCTGCTTATCCTTAATCTCAGAGGCTTTCAGAACTTCTTTCTCCACCTCCTGGTAAGTAAGGTTCCGGCCTTTGAACATCAAAATATATTTCCTGTCAAATTTTATCAACTCTTCAGCCGCTTTTTGTTCAACTTCATCCATAACAACCGTGTTGTAATTGTACAGGATGTTGTGCCTCGTAATTAGGTGCACATTCAAAAAGACGACAAACGCAACCATAAAGCCCAGCAGAAAATAACAAATGCTTTTTAGGTGAAATTGCTTTACACCGATTTGTGTACCTGTATTCTTTAGCAGGTCGGATAATTTAACAGACTTTGTATAGTTCTTTTCTATCATTTTATCAACAAAATCAGAAATGAACCTGATTCTTAGTATTTTCCCTTCAATCCCACTAACCAGAGGATTGTTCTCAGTGTTGCTCTGCATTCTGCCAATTAACTGGTAACAAAGTATTACAATTATGAACAACGCTACCTGTACAACAAAGCCATAAGCTCCTTCGTAATAAACCTTTAGTTCCGGCAGGTTGTATACCGCCCATTTTTCAATGAGCTTTATGGTAAAGATAGGTGCTATGGCAATTAAGGACAGGCTTTTAAACAGATAATTCAACCGTTCCCTTTTTAAAACCTCATAGTTTATCTCCTGTTTAAGGTAGTTGAGATTTGACAGAAACATTGATTTGTCATCAACTATCTTGTCTCCAAACTTATATACAGTATGGCACAAAGCCAGGAAAGTCTTGAAAAACTTATTTGGAGCCATATCATAATATTTATCTATTTCCCCCTCTATGTCGGTTGAAGTAAGAATTTCATACATCCTGTTTGCATGAAGCGAAATTTCATAATCACATTCTTCTATGCAGTCGTATATAGCCTCATCAATCATCCCATGCTCATGGAAATGGTGGCGTACATCCCCTAGAAATTTCTCAAACTGGAGCAATAACTTGTTTTCTATCCTGTCAACTAAAATTTTAAGGATCTGGTTATGTACTATGTATATAGTCAGGATGGAAATTATCAGGAAATAAAAGCTCATATCTATAATGACAAGGACTATAAACATCAAAAATGAAGCGGAAAGAGAAAAATAGGCAAATTTCATTGTATTCCTGCCAATTGTCCAGGCATCTGACAGTTCCAGCATTTCAACCCTTTTTCTGATCCTGCCTATATACTTTTTTGTAAGTATGAACTTGCTGAAGAAAAGGTATGACCTGTATAAAAAATCATTCCTGCTCTTCATCCGAACCTTAACATTGTTTCCTTCCTTAGTCTTAACAGCAATCATTATAGCAGCGACAAGTATTATTACAGCAATAAGAAGGAGTCCTGAAAGAATTACTATAATCGTTTTGTCATTCATAAGCTGCCTCCCAGTTCTTTTTAAAGAAACAGGCAAATTCCTTTTGCTCTTCCTCATTCATATGCCTTGCCATCTCATTAAAACAGCTTATGCTCAAAGGCTCTCTAGCCCTGTATTCTCCGTTTTCCCATACTATTATGTCTCTGACCTCAAAAATCTTTCTATCGGTCATCCTTTCATAATACTCCTTCATTGTATCGAGAAAGCTGTCCAGCTTCTCTTCATGGGTTAAAGCTGCCTTATAACTCTCAGGATATTTTACCGTCTGATCCAGAGGTACGATCTCCGAGATCCTTTCAATATACCGGTGTCCGCTTATATCCTTATTTAAATGGATATCAAAGTTAACAACATCGGCAACCTGCTTTTCAGCAACTTTTTCATTGCTGAAAACCCCTGTCTGCAAAAGACAGTTGCGAAGAGCCAGGACAAGGTCTTCCGAGGTCTTTGCATGGTGGGTAAACATGGTAAACAGTGATGCAACCTGTGCCATCTGTATCATCCATGAGGCAACAGGAGCGGTAGCAACCTCTCCTAATATATTTACAGTACCGTCGGTTTTTTTCTGAAGGTCTAGCCCTTCCTGCCCCGATATGGTGCCGGTCTCCCTGAAGGTCAGTATATTTCTCTTCGGGTACAGATTTCTAAGGTGCAGCTCGAATGCCATTTCCTGTATACGCAGTGTAAATGTAGGGTTAATAAACCTTATTACCGACATTAATAGTGTTGTCTTTCCCGTACCCTGAGACCCTGTAATAGCAGTTATTCTGCAGCCTTTAACAAGCCATTTAATAAGCTCTATCGGCAGCCGGCTATTTCTGTCGGTGATTAAATCTTCAGGGTTAACCCTGTCAATACTGTCAAACTTACGGACAAAGAAAACCCAACTTTCAGAAAATGGCGGCCTTGCGACAACTACCCTTGAACCATCCTTCATTTCATTCACCTTGTAGCCATTGGACTCAGACAGCTGTCCTGGATTGTTGTAACGGTATATGTTCTTACAAACCCTTATAAGCTCCTGCTCCGAACCAAAGCTCAAAAAAGGCAGGTGTATTGTCTTGCCCTTGAAGAATATCCATACACTGTCATAGGAGGTAGGAAGAGATGACAATGTCTCGTTATTGAAATCCACTTCCTGGAAAAAAGTTGTCGGAATTCCCGACACACCCCCGGATACGCCATCAATTTTCATATCCCTTATCTCATCTATAACGCCATAGCCCTTGTAACGCTGATATATCCTCTGTACTACTACGTTCAGCTTGTCTTCAAACTTTCTTATTACCTTTACATCCATTATATAAATCCTTTCAATCTCGTCAGGATTAATAACATATATAGTTTGTCCGTCCTCATCAAGCTTCGGTTTATCCAGCCCGTTATCGGCAATAAGTCTTTCAAGAGCCTTATAGCTGTATCTTCTTTTATAAACATACAGAAGTATATCAAATTTATCCTGAATTGATAGTTCGCGCGGATTATCGAAGTTCATCACCTTGTTTATGTTATTTTCATCAATCCTATAAAACTTTAAAAGAATATCTCTTATAAAATCCTTAATGTAATTTTTCGCATTAATATCACCATATGTACAGTTCTTTAAAGACTTTCTGAGCTGGCTTTTGTTCTGCATGCGTTTTGCAAACTCATCCCTTGAAAGATTCATTTCATACAGGTTTGTCTTCAATATATCATTGAAGTGATTTTTTATGTATTCAACCAGGATATCAAAACTATATTTGTCCTCTTCGGACTCATAACGGTTATTATAGCCGTTTCCGGCATTCCTGTTGAAAT
>JAAZCB010001210.1 GCA_012513545.1 Clostridiaceae bacterium | reverse complement strand
GAAGACAGTTATAAACAACCTGTTAATGATAGAAAGGTGAAATTCAAGTCAAACATAACCGGAACTAAAGAAGAAAACAGAAAATGGGTTATAGCTATAACAATAACCTCATTTTTTATTTCAGCTTGTTTATCACTTGTTTCGTCAACGCTACTAGAGGATGTTAAAATATATTTTTCAGTTGTAATTGTTCTCATAATAGTGCTAATTGGTATTGCATTTGATATAATAGGAATAGCGGTAACTGCAGCTGATGAATCTCCGTTTCATGCCATGGCCTCAAGGAAGTTTTACGGAGCCCGGCAATCTATAAAGTTGATAAGAAATGCGAATAAAGTTTCGAGCTTTTGCAATGATGTTGTAGGAGATATATGCGGAATAATCAGCGGAAGTGCAAGCACCTTTATTATTATTTCCGTTACTCAAGCGAAAGACAATCTGGCATCAACGATTACAGGAATTAGTATTACAGGCATGGTTGCAGCCTTGACTATCGGAGGCAAGGCAATAGGCAAAACTATTGGAATAAAGTACAGCAACTATATTGTTTACAGAGTTGGCGTCATAATAATGTTTTTCATTGGCAGAATAAGATTAAATGACTTCAAATCCAAGAGGAAATAAATGTGAAAGAGAGATGAAACCTTGTTGGGTAAAATACTGGACTTGATTAATTCACCTGAGGACCTGAAAAAACTTAATACAGATGAATTATTACAGCTGGCTTGTGAAATAAGAAAGTTTTTGGTTGAAAAAGTATCAAAAACCGGTGGACACCTTGCATCAAATCTTGGAGTAGTTGAGCTCACACTAGCACTCCACAGAGTTTTTGAGACACCCAAAGATAAAATTGTCTGGGATGTTGGACATCAGTCATATGTCCATAAAATAATTACAGGGCGTAAAGAGAAGTTTAATTCTATCAGAAAATTCGGAGGACTGTCGGGTTTTCCAAAGGTGAATGAAAGTCCTCATGATACTTTTAATACAGGACACAGCAGCACTTCAATATCAGCAGCGCTTGGCATCGCAAAGGCACGGGATATTAAGAAGGAGAAATACTCCGTAATAGCTGTAATTGGTGATGGTGCACTAACAGGAGGTATGGCTTTTGAGGCGTTGAACGATGCCGGAAGATCTCTAAACAACCTTATTGTAGTACTCAATGATAATGAGATGTCAATCTCCAAAAATGTAGGAGGCCTATCAAGATATTTAAGCAAAATAAGATTAGAGCCTTTTTACTTTAAGGTAAAGGAAGATATTGACATTATACTAAAGAAAATACCTGCTATTGGAAAGAGTGCCAGAAAGGCTCTTGAAAGAGTAAAAGGCTCCATTAAATATATGATAATGCCCGGAATTATTTTTGAAGAATTAGGCTTCAAGTATCTTGGGCCTATAGACGGGCACAACATTGAAGAACTCGAGAGTGTTCTCACAAAGGCTAAAAGCCTTAAAGGACCCGTATTTGTACATGTATGTACGCAGAAGGGCAAAGGCTATACCTTTGCAGAGGAAAGTCCTCATCTTTTCCATGGAATATCTCCCTTTGAAATTGAAACAGGCGAAGTTATTGTAAATAATGGACCTGGTTATTCGGATATATTTGGCAGGGAGCTTATAAAGCTTGCTCAGAAGGAGAAAAAACTTGTCGCTATAACGGCAGCAATGCCTCATGGAACTGGTCTTGACCATTTTTCAAAGAAATATCCTGAAAGATTTTTTGATGTTGGAATAGCAGAACAGCACGCAGTTACATTTGCTGCGGGTTTGGCGAGAAACGGATTAATACCCGTTATTGCACTGTATTCATCTTTCCTTCAGAGGGCATACGACCAGGTTATTCATGACGTAGCACTTCAGAACCTTCATGTTGTTTTTGCAATAGACAGGGCCGGAATAGTGGGTGAAGACGGAGAGACTCACCAGGGAATTTATGACATATCGTTTTTGAGACACATGCCTAATTTTACAATTCTTGCTCCCTGCGATTATAGCGAGCTGAAAAAAATGCTTGATTATGCAGTCTTTGAGCACGAGGGTCCAATTGCAATAAGGTATCCGAGAGGCAGAGGAGTTGAAAAGCTTGTTGATATGCCTCAGGTAAAAAACGGACAGGCTCTTCTTTTACGTGAAGGCTCCGATTTAACTGTTATTGCAGTAGGCAACAAGGTTGATACGGCTCTTAAGGTTGCAGATATGCTGGAAAAAATGGATTTGAATGCTGAAGTTATATATTCCAGGTTTATAAAACCACTTGATGAAAAACTTATATTAAACTCTGCCGTTAAGACAAGAAGAGTTATTACTATTGAGGATAACGCAATTGAGGGTGGTTTTGGAAGCAGGGTTCTTGAGATGATAAATCAAAAGGGTATAAATGTTAAGACCAGGATGTTCGGATATCCAGACAGATTTATTCAACATGGATCAATTAATGAGCTCAATCAGGTGTACAGGCTTGATCCTGAGTCTATTGT
>JAAZCB010001209.1 GCA_012513545.1 Clostridiaceae bacterium | reverse complement strand
TATGAGCTAATGAGAATTGCAAGAGCATGGGTATATGGTGATGATATAAATACAGATTTAATTATTGCAGGAAAATATACTAAAACTTTGGACTTCAAGGAATTGGCAGATCATTGCATGGAGGATTTGGATCCCGATTTTAGATTAAAGGTTAACCAAGGAGACATTCTAGTTGCTGGTCAAAATTTTGGTTGTGGCTCTTCAAGGGAACAGGCTCCATTGGCATTGAAGTATGCGGGTATAAGTGCTGTATTAGCTAGTTCGTTTGCACGATTATTCTACCGTAACGCTATCAATGTCGGATTACCGGTTATAATATGCGATACCTCATCTATAAAGGATGGTGATAAAATTGAAATAGATGAAGATAATGGTCTTGTAACTATTAATAATGATAAGTTTATTAACTGCCAGAAATTTCCTCCTATAATGCAGAGCATTCTATCATACGGGGGGTTAGTATCCTTTTTGAAGGAAAACGGTGACTTTATTTTCTAATAACAGTAAAATTGAATTTTTTATTAATAATGGAGGATAATTCATATGAAAATTACAACCCAGCTGAAAAATCTAATTAATTCTCCAGAGATTTTGGTTATGCCGGGAGTATATGATGTGTTAAGTGCCAAAATTGCAGAACGTTGTGGCATTAAGGCAGTACAGGTGTCAGGCTATGGATTGGCGGGTAGTTATTTAGGTATGCCAGATGTAGGTATTTTAACAAAAACTCAAATGGTAGAACTTACTCGCAACATATGCAATGGTGTCAGTATTCCGGTCATGGCTGATGGTGATACTGGTTTTGGTAATGCTGTTAATTTATATTATGCCGTTAAGGAATTTGAGGCAGCCGGTGCAGCAGGCATTAACTTAGAAGACCAGGTTTTCCCAAAACGTTGCGGTCATATGGGTGGAAAGCAGATAATTCCGTTTAATGAAGCGGTAAAAAAAATTGAAGCAGCAGTAGCAGCAAGGATTGACCCTGACTTTGTGATTAATGCAAGAACTGATGCCATTGCAGTTGCGGGTGTAGAAGAAGCTATTAAACGCGGCAATGCATTTGCCAAAGCTGGTGCAGATTTGATTTTTGTTGAAGCTCCTACGAATGCAGATGATATTAAGAGAGTAATTCAGTCTATTCATGCACCAGTAAGCATAAACATGATTTACAGTGGTGGTAAGACGCCAGGAGTTTCTATAAAAACTTTGCAAGAATGGGGTGCAGCCCGTGTAAGCATTCCTGTTATCCCGTTGTTTGCATCATCAAAAGCTCTTGAGAAGACATACATTGCAATTAGTGAAGACAGAGTTGATACAATTATGGAAGATGTTTACAAGTTTGATGAATTTACTACATTAGTAGGATTACCCCAAATAAAAGAATTAGAAAAGCAATTTCTTGACGATTACGAAATAAATGATAGATACAATAATAAACAGTAGAGTGTAGAATAAGTATTCATCAAATCAATTCACATACGATTTTATTACCATGATGTCATAAGTTATTAATTATAAGGGAGGAAGATGAGATATGGATAAAAAATTTGACTTGATAATTAAGAATGGTAAAGCAGTTGTTCCAGGTTATGAAATTGACAATTGTTCCATTGGTGTCAAGAATGGCAAAATTACAGCATTGTCCCAGAATTTGTGTGATGATGAGTCGACAGAAATTATTGACGCTACAGGTTTAGCAGTAATGCCAGGTGCGGTTGACAGCCACTTTCATTTGGGAATATATCGTCAGTTAGCTGATGATACTATCAGCGAGACAAAATCGGCATTAGTAGGTGGAGTAACCTCAGTATTAACATATTTCCGATCTGGCCAACATTACATGAACCGTGTAGGAGCTTATGAAGAGCTTTTTCCAGAAGTATTGAAACAAATAAAAGGTAATTCATATGTGGATTACGGAGTTAATATTGCACCAATGCAGAATTCACATATCGGAGAAATGGAATGGTTATCAAAAGAACAAGGCGTGACTACCTTTAAATATTTTATGTTCTATAAAGGACTTAATCTGTCAGCAAGCTCAACTGCAACAGAAAATCTTACTGGTTCAGATTCTTATGATCTTGGACATCTCTATAACATAATGGAGGAATCGGTACGCCTGAATAATGAGATTGAAGGCGAACCGATTTGCGTTAGCGTGCACTGTGAGGATGATGAGATTATAAAAAGTTTTATTAAGAAGGTAAATGAAGCAGGGATTGATGGGCTGAGAGCTTATTGCGAGGCAAGGCCGCCTTTGTCAGAAAGAGTTGCTATTCTGAAGGCAGGTACAATAGCTGCATCTACAGGTGCTAAGTTAAATATACTACATTTGGGAAGCAAGGAAGCACTGGAAACAACCAGAGATCTTTTGAAGATTTACCCGAAGATCAAGATACGTAGAGAGGTTACACTTCACGCATTAGGTTTGACTTACGACATGTTGGAAGGCAAAGGACTTGGTGGTAAAGTGAATCCTCCAATTCGCACAAAGGAAGATGGTGAAGCATTATGGGAAGGTATTATGAATGGTGAAGTGGATTGGGTAGGAAGTGACCATGCTTGCACTCCGGAAAAAATGAAGGGAGACTCACTTTGGCCTGCTTCATGCGGATTTGGCGGGACTTCTCTTATGTATCCGTTTATGATTTCTGCTGGTTATCATGAGAGGAAAATTCCGCTGCATCGGATTGCAGAATTAATCAGTACAAATCCAGCAAAAGCCCATGCACTATATCCTAGGAAAGGCGCCATTTCAGTTGGAATGGATGCTGATTTTGCGCTGGTTGATTTAAATCTTGAAAAAATCGTTACTGTCGACTCTCTCAATTCTGCCCAGGAATATACTCCATTTGAGGGTATGAAACTTAAAGGCTGGCCAATAGTAACAATATTGCGCGGCAAAAAAGTATTTGAAAATGGCAATATTGTGGGTGACGCTAATGGCGAATATCTAAAGAGACCATTATATTAATAACAAAAGACATTCCGTGAATTCACGGGTTGTGACGTTGCAAACGTTTAATAAAAAAATTATGAGGAGGTTTAAAGAAATGAAAAAAAATTATAAAGTCGTTGTATTGTTTCTTGTAGTTATCATGGTCTTCACTATGACCGCTTGTCAGAATGGCGAGAAACCTGCAGTACCTGAGAAACAAGAGGATTCGGTAAAACAAGAGGATTCCACTCAAAAGACATATGATTGGCCAAAAGTGTTCATCATTAATTCAACTTCATCAGGTTCTTCCGCTTATGCACAGTGTTTAGCTTGGGCTACTTTATTGGAGACAGATTCCGGTATGTCTATTCGTTTAATGCCGGAAGATTCTAATAATACAAAGTTCCGTAATGTAAAGAATGGAGATACCCACTGCATGTATGATTCTATTACTGATACAGCGAATATGCTTCAAGCTACCCATGGTTTCCAAACAGCTGATGGAGGTCCCTTCCCAGTAAGGAATTTATGGATTGATAACGTACAAACTGCGCTAATGGTTGTTCGCGGTGATTCTGACATTCAAAGTATTGATGATATTAATGAGAAAACAAAACTTGCTTGTTGGGCAGACCCTTCTATGGAAGGTGTTATTGCTGCTACAGCTGCAATGGTTGGTTGTGAAGTAAGTGACTTAAACATTATCGAATGCTCTGCATATACTGACATGATTAAAATGGTAGTTGACGGTTCTGCTGAAGTTTGCCCGTATATAACATCTACTTCAAGTGCTTTGATCGAAGCTGCAGCAGGTCCCAAAGGAATCAAAGTTTTAGATTTTGATCCAAATAAATATCCCGAAAAGTGTGCTGCATGGCAGACAGTATTTCCAACTCATAGCTTCTCTCAAGCGGTTACTGGTTATGAAGGAGCTATCGGTAAGTATGGTTATTCTCCATACAGCGGTCTTTGGTGCAGTGCTGATTTAGACACTGAATTGGTATACAACATGACAAAATACTTCATAGAGAATGAGGAAAAAATTGTTCCTACTCACAGCTTATTTGAGTTTTATTGGAACCTTGATTTCTATAAGGGATTTGCCGATAAAACTTGCATTCCGCTACACGAGGGTGTAATCAAATACTTGGAAGAAATTGGTCAGTGGGATGATAAAAATGCTGATAGACAAGAATATAATGTAAAATTAGTTGATTGGTATACTGATCTTTATAAAGAAGCTATTGAAGCAGCTAAATCTAAAGGAATTACCGTAGGAATACAAGGTGATGAGTGGACTAATTTTTGGGAACAGTATAAAGAAGATGCTAAGATTCCAATAATTAAATACATGTCCGATGAAGAAATCAGTCAAGCTCTTGCTTTGGGAATTGTTAACAGATAAAATACCGTATTTGAATACAAATAACCATATTCTGAATGAGAGGCAGTAATTTTCTGCCTCTATCAAATTATTTGCAAATGGAGGTAAAAAATGTCTAAAGATGAAGAGACCAAAGATTTAACAGACAAAAAAAAGTCTAAGGTAGTAGCAGCTAATGAATTAGTAGAACAAGAAAAAGCAAATGATAATTCACGTCTTCAATATCTTCCCAAACCGGTTAGGATTTACTATACCATAATTACTATTGTAGGTATTCTAACTGCATGTTATTTCATGCTGAATATCAAAATAGGTGGTTTTGTCATACCAGGTACTTCATATTATTATTTAATTTTTGCGTTCTTTGCTTCTGGTACATTTCTGCTAATGCCAGATAGTAAAAAGAATAGATATAAAGTTCCATTGTACGATTATGTATTATGCATGGTTTCACTAATTATTCCGTTATATTTCGCTTATAACGGTACTACAATTGCTATAGAGGGATGGGTCCCTGCCCCAGACAATTTTAAGCTTGCACTATCAGGGATTTATGCTTTGTTAATGCTTGAAATGGTACGCCGTGCCGGGGGCAAAGTGTTTTTTTGGATATGTGTAGTTTTTGGACTATATCCTTTAATTGCAGATAAAATGCCCGGGCTCTTATATGGAATAAGAATAGACTTTATTAGGCTAATTAGTTTTTATTCCTATGGTTCTGAAGGCATAATAGGCTTGCCTGGCAACATTACAGGTACTATCTTAGTAGGCTTTTTGCTATTTGCAGGACTACTTATTGCAACAGGTACCGGTCAGTTTTTTATTGATTTGGCTCTTTCCCTATGTGGTCGATACAGAGGCGGAACGGCTAAGGTTGCCATTTTAACAAGTGCTTTCTTTGGCATGATGTCAGGTAGTCCAATTTCAAATACGATTTCGGGTGGTTCTATTACTATACCTGCTATGAAAAAGAGCGGATATCCAGATTATTTTGCAGCTGCTATCGAAGCAGTTGCAGCTACCGGTGGAATTATAATGCCTCCGGTAATGGGTACTATCATATTTGTTATGGTTGTACAAAGCGGATTTACTTATAGCCAAATAATGGTTGCAGCGATTATTCCAGCATTACTTTATTACATGGGATTGATGTTACAAGTCGATGCATATGCGGCACGTAGCGGAATGAAAGGTATGCCAAAAGAAAAAATCCCGAGTTTTCTTAAAACTCTAAAAGAAGGATGGCATGTTGTATTTGTTTTAGCATTTCTGGTTTTCGGTCTTCTCTATATGAGATGGGGCTCCATTACTCCTTATTATGCTTCTTTTCTGCTTTTCATCTTTTCATTTAAAGATAAAAGATATGCATTAACTCCAAAGCGCCTATTCAAAGTTATGGGTGATGTAGGAAAACTTATCACTACAACTAGTGCACTGATTCTTCCTTTTACGTTTATTATTGCTGGTTTGATAATAACAGGTGTCTCAGCAGCATTTGCCACTCAGCTAGTAATGGCGGGCGGAGGTAATATCCCCCTAATACTTTTATTAACCATTATTGCTTGTTACCTTCTTGGGATTATGGGCTTTGATATTGCTGCCTATTTGTTCTTTTCTGTTAGTGTAGCACCTGCTTTGGTACAGCTTGGTCTGAATAAAATGGCTGTTCATTTATTCTTGGTTTATTACCCAATGCTTGCACAAATAACTCCTCCAGTTGCTGTCACTGCTTTCGTTGCTGCATCTATAGCGGGAGCTGATCCGATTAAGTCCTCATGGAAAGCGTGTCAACTTGGAATTGTCATTTACTTCATTCCAATAGCATGGATATACAATCCTACTATTATCATGCAAGGCAGCTATATTATGGGGATTATATGGGGGCTGATTATTGCCGCCGGTGTATGGATAATGGCTGGTGCTCTTGGTTCTTATTTGCCGATTATCAGGGGTTGTGATTCGAAGATAGTACGCATTTTAAGTTTTGCTGCTGGTTTAGCAATCGGATTAGCAAATTGGGCAACTGCAATTATCGGTTTTGTTGTATATGGTGTTCTTGTATTACTGCACTTTACTTCTAAAGGAAAACTTACCATGAGTGGGGAGTATATGTTGTCCAAGGAAGAATTTCTTATTGATAAAATTTAAACGGATGTACAGATATACTTACTTCTATTGGTCAAGAATTAGAATAATTGAGAATAAACATTTTAGAAAGGAGATATATTATGGAAATTAACACCTTAGGTGTACAGCCTCGCGGCACTTGCGAGCATGCAATAATCCAAAACATGTTACAAATAGAGTTTCGCGTATCCAATAAGGATGCCGTAACTAAACTTTTTTTACCAAAACCTTTAGAACCTTATGGTGATGGAGATCTAGTTTATATAGGTTTTGTCGATTCAGCTTTTCCTCCATTACGTGAAGTTGATGGTGAAATACCAGATCCTGATAATACTGAGTTTGGAGAAGTAGCATTAGGTGTGCCTTGCATTTATAAGGGTAAATATAATGTTATGAACAGTTGGATACTATTGGATCATTATGCAGGGGCATTACGACGTGGCTTTAATCGAAGTGTTATTGATAAGTATTATAGGACTCGCAATCACCCAATGTTAGAAGGTGATGAGGCAATACATGTTGGCAGTAAAATATATGCAATAGCAAGCAACGACGGTGAACTATATGCAAAAGCTTCTTTAAAAGTAAATGAGATTTTCGAACACGAGGATTATTTAGACCCAGCTTTCTTTGATTGGGGACAACTTCGTTATGTGCCGGATTATGCGAATGGCGATGATATTAAACCTTTAGTATGCACATCAACTCTATATCATTTTCCAAAAGGCATGACAATAAGTAAGGTGTATGCTGGTGACGGCACGCTTGAATTTGGAGATATGATGTATGGGTTGTTTAAAGAGTTTGGCGAAATTAAAGTTGAAAGAGCATATTTTGTAACTTTTGCTTATACCTATGGCAGCGAAGATATGCTTAGTGATATTGAGTTTAAATAGGAGGGACATTATGCAACAATATCGTTATTTACCTTTTGAACCGATAGTCGGAAATGTTCGCAAAGTTGGTGAGACTGTTTTCATGGCTGAGATTCTTATTAAACCTGAAGAATTATCTAACATTGTACCTGCAAGGTTTAATGTCATCTCTGACACCGCTTACGTTATTATGACTGAGGCTTCTTTAAGGGACGAAAAAAGCAAGAATTATGATTTTATTAATCCAGTATATTCACAGTATTATCAAGGCGGCATTTTGGTTAAAGTGAAGGCTGGAAACCATATAGGTTATTCATTTGTAAAACGATTTGCAGATCGTGATTGGTTTGTCATGGAAAGCCGATTTAAGGGATTTGATGCGTTACCAGCATTTATAAGAACTACAAGGTTCCCAACTGAGATGATTCCCTATTACTATATTCAAAAGGATTCTCGTTTAAAAGCGGTTGCGACCGACGGGGGCTTTAGAATTATGAGTTTGGGTTTTGATGCAGATACTCCTGCTGAAAATATCAATAATTTCGACTTCATTTTTGCTAATTTATTAGGATATCGTCATGTGGAACATTTTGTTGAAGAGCGTAAAGGACAGGTAATTTGCGATGATATAACTCATGAAAAGATTACTAATATACGATATAAAGATATCTGGAAGGGTAAAGACGTTCAATTGATACTTTGTGATAAGTTTATCGGCAAATTTCAATATGAATTAAATTCAGCTTACTGGTTTATGATGGGATATAATAACGAAGGTATAGAGGTTTTATAGTTCCGATTAGTGAATAGTAAATTATCATTTAAGATTATTAATAGAGGAATTTGTATCTAAATTATGTAGATACAATATGTTGGAGGACGCAATGAACATGAGCTTAGTAAGGAAGAATCAGCATTGGTTTGTAGCTTTTGCACTGTTTATTATGATGACGATAAATATTGGCATGGGTTTTTATTGCATTTCTTTGTTGGTTATACCTATAACTAAAGAATTTGGTGTAACAAGTGGAGATTTTGCCTTGTTTTACTCATTTTTTAGCGGTAGTGCATTTCTTTCGGCCATGTTCTTGCGTCAATTTATGAAATATTTAAGCCTCCAACATCTCATTGCACTTGGTGCCCTTTTAAGCGGTATAGGTTTTGCTATAATAGCACTGAGCAATTCATTGTTGATAGTTTTCATTGGAGCCTTTTTTATAGGTATATCTTCAATACTTGCAGGTACTGCTACTGCCCAGATAGTAATTTCGCGCTGGTTCTTAAAAAAACAAAGCTTAATCAATGGAATTGTGGCTGCTGCAAGTGGTATAGGAGCAGCGGTATTCAGTCCATTGGCTGGATGGCTAATAATTGCTTTTGGATGGCGAGAATTTTGTTGGCTTTGTGCAATAATGATTGCTTTAGTTGTTAGTCTGGCTGTACTGTTTTTTGTGCGTTCGGATCCTCAATCACAAGGGTGTCTGCCATATGGACATGAGTCTTATTCAAATACAAATAATAATTATAACGAAGAATATAGTATAAGTATAAATAGTGCTCTTAATACAAATAAATTTATTCTATTTGCTATTGGATTGGTCTTTATCGCTATAATTTATCAAACAATTACTCTGTACCAATCAGCCATAATAATCGAAAATGGTTTCACATTAAAACAGGCTGCTAAATGTTTGTCGGTTTTTGCAATCACAGACATATTCTGTAAGATAATATCTGGGTTTGTTATAGACAAATATGGGTTTCGAGTTGTTGCATTCTATTGTGGTACTGCATTAATTACGGCTTTATTTTTGGCTCGAAATTTAACCACTATAGTGAGTGCGCTTTTATTTTCGTCACTTCTTGGTTTTTGGCCAACGATGCTGTCTTTGTACGGAGTTTCAGTATCTATAAGCCTATTTGGGAAGAAACACCTTGCTTCATATATAGGCTTCTCACAGGCTGCAATGTGTATGACGTCTATTGTCGGTATGCCAATAATAGGAAGGATATATAATATTAAAGGTGATTATCAATTGATTATTCAAATATTGTTTGTAATCGTTGTATTATTCTTTGCAAATATAATTATATTGTTAAAAAAGAAGAATATTATTAAAATAAAAAAATAAATTCTGTGCAGTATGATTGGCTGTGAATTGAATGGAGCAAAGACAACATAACTGTAACTACACTTCTATAAACAGAAATTTGAGGAGAAAAGGTATATGATTAACTATTAGGTAAGTGCCCATTCAGTAAAAGGAAATGGTACCAAAGTCCTTGGAAAAGTAAGTGAAGTTCCTGTCAACAATTTGTAGAATTGAGAATCTAAAAAAAGCAGACACTACTAATGATCCTCAAGCCATGTCATTAGCAACTGTCTTTTTTATTTCATATGGGAACCAGACTCGGGGTAATTAAAACACAAGCTGCACCAAAACCATATAAACAACAGTTCCAGCAGCAATTGAAAGAAGCATCTGCCTTTTCCAAAGGTGAACGGCCAGTACTGTTATAACGGCAATCAGCTCCGGAATACCATGACTGCCCGTAAGAATGTTTA
>JAAZCB010001419.1 GCA_012513545.1 Clostridiaceae bacterium | reverse complement strand
CATTGTCCATATGTTTTCTTTTTCAAAGTAGATCTCAACGCCCTTGTCCTTTAATTTGCGTACATTGGTGAGGCTGTCGACAGTATTTCGAGCAAAACGGCTTACGCTCTTTGTAACGATAAGATCTATCTTGCCGTCCAAGGCGTCTGCTATCATCCGATTAAAACCATCTCTTTTCTTGACATTAAGCGCAGAGATTCCTTCATCGGTATAAACCTCGACAAATTCCCATTCGGGATGACTTTTTATATAGTTTGTGTAATAGTCCACTTGAGCTTCGTAGCTTGTAAACTGTTCATCGCTGTCGGTAGATACGCGTGCATAACCTGCCACTTTGCGTTTACCTTGCGATGCTTCAGGTACACCGGTATGTATATTACGAGTAGCCGGTATTACGGTCACATTTTTAGCTGTTGCCATTGTTTTGATTCCTTTCTTTTGTTTTCTTGCCGACAGCTGCACGCATCTCTTTTGTCCAACTTTCGCTTCGTGAGCGGTCTTCCCATCGTTTAACGATTGTTACGCCACTTGTAAGGGAAAATATCAATGTGTTATCTTTGTCGGCTGTAATTCCCGTTATTTTATTGTGAGGACTAATTTCGGATGCAAGTGTCATCAATGTCGGTTCGGGTATTGCTTTTGAAGGGCAAACATCCTTGCTAAGCGTGTTATATGTGGAGCATATCCAAACCGGTCCCGTTGCAGTAACCTTTCTTCGATAATGCTTTCCGCATCCGGCACAAGTAATAAGTCCCGAAAAAGGATACTCTGGTTTTTTATAAGGTTTTGAAAAATGTTCCGCTCGTTTTACCATTTCCAGTTGTACAGAGTTATAGGTACCTATATCAATGATTGGCTCGTGAGTGTTTTCCACGTGGTATTGAGGAAGTTCTCCGCGGTTGACACGGGTTATCTTGGTGAGGTGATTCTCGCGGAATTTGGTTTGTAGAAGAAGGTTACCTGTGTAGGCGTAGTTTCGAAGGATTCGACTCACGGCACTTTGATGCCATGTGCATCCTTGTTGTGTAAGTATACCTTCTTTATTCAGCCGCTTTACGATTGAACCAATTCCTTTTCCGTTAATGTAGTCATCGAATATAGAGCGAACCACCTTCGCTTCTTCAGGAACAATGACATACTTTTCTCCATCGTAGCGGTATCCCATCATAAAGGTTCTCCAAGGTTTGCCGTTTTGAAACTGTTGGCGCACTCTCCATTTTTGATTTTCGCTAGCGGAGAGACTTTCCTCTTGAGCATAGCTTGCAAGTATAGTTAACATCAATTCACCGTCCGAGTTACCAGAGTGTATGTTCTGTTCTTCGAAATACACATCAACCCCCAGTTCTTTTAATTCTCTAACAGTTTTAAGCAATGTCAGCGTATTTCTGGCAAAACGAGAGATGGACTTGGTTAAAATTAAGTCCACCTTTCCGTCTCGACAATCGGCAATGAGCTTTTGAAAATTTTCTCGGTTATCTTTCGTACCGGTCAGAGCTTCATCCGCATATACCCCAACATACTCCCAGCCGCTGTGGTTTTGTATTAATTCGCTGTAGTAGCTCACCTGCGCCGAAAGTGAGTGGAGCATCGCGTCCTTACCGGAAGATACTCTGGCATATGCCGCCACCCGTTTTGCTCTCGGCAATT
>JAAZCB010001208.1 GCA_012513545.1 Clostridiaceae bacterium | reverse complement strand
TCGGGGCAAGAATAGGTGAGGTTGAAGGAATGATTAATATAGCTATTCCTCATATGGTGGTTGAACCTATAGTATCAAAGTTAAGTACAAAATTCTGGTTCTCTGCCAATGAAAAGGAAGTAAGCCAGGAGTTAAGAGATACAATTGAGCATAAAATAGAGAGTACCAAAATACCGGTCAGGGCAGTTCTAGGGACTACATCCTTTCTTGTGAGTGATTTTCTTGAACTGCAGGTTGGAGACGTCATACCTCTCGATTCCAAAGTAAACGGTAATCTGGAGATTCTTGTGGGAGACATGTTGAAATTTTATGGCTCACCTGGGGTCAAGAAAAACAAAATTGCATTGAAGATAAATGATGTTATAAGAAGGGAGGATGAGTAGTGTGGGTGATATGTTGTCGCAGGCAGAAATTGATGCTTTATTGAACGGAGACAGCGAACCGGAGCAAAGCGCAGGTACTGGGAGCAAAGAACTTACTTCTCAGGAAATAGATGCTTTAGGTGAGATAGGAAACATCAGCATGGGTACTTCTGCTACTACTTTATATACTTTGCTCGGACACAGGGTTGTCATTACTACTCCTCAGGTTTCGGTAGTTTCCTGGAAGGAGTTGTCATCACAATATCAATCCTCATATGTAGCTGTCAAGGTTGAATATACTGAAGGCTTAAACGGAATGAACCTTCTTCTTTTAAAGGAAAATGATGTTAAGATAATTACAGACCTTATGATGGGTGGAGATGGGAGCAATATTGAGGGTGAATTGACAGACTTGCATTTAAGTGCGATTGCAGAAGCCATGAATCAAATGATTGGCTCAGCTGCAACTTCGATGTCATCACTTTTCGACAAACGAATAGATATTTCTCCTCCAAAAGCATTTTCCATGAAGCTTGATGGGGAAAATGCCGAAGATTCCTTTGATAAAAATGAAGGTGTTGTGAAAATAGCTTTTAAAATGGTTATTGGTGACCTTATAGATAGTGAGATAATGCAGCTTTTGCCTGTGGATTTCTCAAGAATACTTGTTAATAACCTTATTAGTGCAGGATTACAGGAGGAGAGTGCTTCAATTTCGAAAGAGTCTTCAGTTCCTCCCCCCCAAATACAACAACAGCACCAGTATAACCAGGGAGATATTGGTCAACCTCAGCAATACCAACAGCAATACCAACAACAATACCAACAGCAGAATGTTCAGCCACCCCCACCGAATAACCAGGGTTTCAGACCGCCTGTTAATGTGCAAACTGCTCAGTTTCAACCGTTTGATGATGGTATGATATCATTTGAGAAAAAAAATATCGGTTTGATTATGGATGTTCCACTTCAGGTAACTGTTGAGCTTGGACGTACAAACAGGCTTATCAGGGATATACTTGAATTTGGACCAGGCTCAATAATCGAACTGGACAAGCTTGCGGGAGAACCAGTGGATATTCTTGTTAATGGAAAGGTAATTGCAAAAGGAGAGGTTGTAGTAATTGATGAGAGTTTTGGTGTCAGGATAACAGATATTATTCATCCGTCAAAAAGATTGTAGATACATAGTCAATGACGTGGGTATCAAAACATTCATACAGTAGAACAGACTAAGATAAGGAGAGGGTTAATAATGGGTAAGAGAATTCTTATAGTTGATGATGCAGCATTTATGAGAATGATGATTAAGGATATTCTCATAAAAAATGGATATGAGGTTGCCGGTGAAGCAGAAAATGGTGCACGTGCTATAGACAAATTCAAGGAACTTACACCCGATCTGGTAATTATGGACATTACTATGCCTGAAGTAGATGGTATAGCGGCTGTCAAGGAGATTAAGAAATTGAATACGGAATCAAAGATAATAATGTGCTCAGCTATGGGGCAGCAGGCTATGGTTATTGAATCAATTCAGGCAGGGGCAAGAGACTTTATTGTTAAGCCTTTTCAAGCAGAAAGGGTAGTCGAAGCAGTTAAAAAAGTCTTGGGTTAGCACCTTGTCCTGTGATAATGAAAATTTTGTGGTAGTGGAGGAGTTGTAACATGGGGACTTTTTTCAGTGCAGTTATATTTATAATTGTTTTTGGATCCATTTTGTTTTTAGCTTATGCTACCACCAAATATATAGGTACAAAGACGAGTAATACCATGAAAGGTAGATATATAAATGTTCTTGAGACTGTGCAGCTGGGGCTTGACGGAAAACTGCACCTGGTAAAGGTTGGAGATGAGTTTGTTCTGATCTCTTCTTCAGGTAAAAACATTCAGATGTTAAAAACCCTTGAAATCGATGGTTATTCTTCAGAAGAAACAAATAAGGCAGCTGGAGTTTTTGATTTTAAAGAAGTATTTGAAAAGTACATCTCGGGCTTTAAAGTAATACAAAATAAGACGTCTTACGGCAAGTCAAAAGCAAATGAAACACAAAACGGTAATAACAGTAGTGTTTTTAAGAATAATTTGACAAAACTTAAGAAGATTAATGCCGGAGCAAGCGGACTGAAGTCGGACTTTGGAGATGGTAACTCAAATGAAAATTAAATTTGGCAGCATATTGATAATTGTGTTGGTATTTATCTGCATTTTCTTGTTTTCATCATATGTATACGCCGAGCCGGAAACGGAAACAATATCATTGCCTAAGCTGGGTATCAGTATAGATTCCTCAGACAGTCCGGAGGATGTAACTACCAGTATTCGGATTTTACTGCTCCTTACTGTTTTGACATTAGCTCCATCCATATTAATGATGATGACAAGTTTTACAAGGATAATAATCATACTTTCATTTTTAAGAAATGCCATGGGAACACAACAAATGCCGCCAAACCAGGTTTTGATCGGGCTTGCTTTGTTTATGACTTTGTTCATAATGAATCCTGTTTTAACAGAAATTAACGAAGAAGCATTTAAACCCTACTCAAACAGTGAAATAACTCAGCAGGAAGGACTGGAAAGATCTTCTGCCATAATAAAGACTTTTATGCTCAAGCAAATTAAAGATAAAAAGGATCTAGGACTATTTGTTTCATTGTCAGGAATTAAGACACCAATTAAGGAAGAGGATGTTCCTAAACTGCCTTTAACTGTTATAGTTCCTGCTTTTATGATA
>JAAZCB010001207.1 GCA_012513545.1 Clostridiaceae bacterium | reverse complement strand
GCAGGAAAGTAAATTCAATCTTATTTTTGCCACAGGAGACGCCCAGCATGGGAAAATATCCGGAGAACTTGAAGGATACGTACCCTCCAATATAAATGTAGTACCGTATATATATGATATGGGAAATGTAATGGCTGCAGCTGATCTTGTTGTCTGCAGGGCGGGTGCAATAACCATCAGCGAATTGACAGCTTTAGGTGTTCCGTCAATCATGATTCCGTCACCTTATGTAACTGCAAATCACCAGGAATACAATGCCAGGGCTTTGGAGAAACAGGGAGCAGCTGTTGTTATTCTTGAAAAGAATCTGAACTCAACTTTATTATATGAGCAAATAGCAGGTCTTCTCGGTAACCGGGAGCAGCTTAAAAAGATGTCCTCAAATGCAAGGAAAATGGGAATTACCAATGCATCTGAGAAAATTTACGGAATGATTGAAGAGCTTGTAAAAAAATAAACAATGAATCTTTATAAAGGTATAGTTTCGAAGTTAATGGATAACTGAACGATCATATATAAGGGCTTGGAGATATTGATCCAAGCTCTTTTACTATAGGAGCTGTTTTTTTTAGCAATATCTTCTATAGAACTGATGAATCTGATAAAATAATTAATGGAAGAAAACAATAAAAGAATATGAATAGTGATAAAAATATAATAAATCTGTTTGAAAATCAGTGTATTAACAAATAAATAAAAACACTTATAATCAAGGAGGCACAAATATGGAGGCTATACTTAACAGGAGGAGTATTAGAAAATATACAGACAAGCCGGTGACGGAAGAAGATATCAGGTGTTTATTACAGGCGGCAATGAGTGCGCCGTCTGCCGGAAATCAGCAACCCTGGCATTTTGTAATAATCCGTGACAGAAGTATTTTACTTAAAATAACAGAGGTCCATCCCTATTCTCAAATGTTAGCACAAGCTCAGGCAGCAATACTTGTTTGTGGAGATGAAAGCCTTGAGAAGCATAAGGGATATTGGGTACAGGACTGCTCAGCATCAACTGAAAATATACTTATTGCTGCACAGGAAAAAGGTCTTGGAACTGTTTGGCTTGGAGTCCATCCTAATGAAGAAAGAAAAGCCGGTATCAAAAAAATCCTTGGTATTCCGGACAACATTACTCCATTTTCCATAGTATCCATAGGGTATCCCGCAGAGAAAAAGGAACCTTCCAACAGATACAATGAAGAACGTATTCATTATGATGTGTGGTAGGGTTTATAAATATTATAAACTAAATAGGAGGAAATTATGAAAGTTGGCATAACTTTGGAACAGGTGTTGTGAACTGGTCAAATAAAAAGCGTGAAAGTAAGATTGCCGAAGTAGTAGAAAAACTCTGTGGAGTGTGAAGAATGTTTATTACCAGTCGGTGGACGTTTTAAATACGGTTTTTAGTCCTGGTAAATGAAAAAAAATACTTTTACTAAAATTTTACGTTAGTTTTTCGTAATTTTGGGGAAAATGTATTTATAAATAATTTTACTAGGAGGATAAATATGAAAATTAAAGCTTTGCTTTTAGCAGTTACATTAGTCTTAATGAGTGTTTTTGCGGCAGGTTGTGCCAGACAGGAAGAAACTCCCGGTCCGCAGTCCCAAGCGCCACAGGCTTCGGCAAATCCACCTGATACTTCTCCGGATGTGTTAACATCAGCATCAATAGTAGACAATGCAGCTGATTTTGAGAAAGCAATAGGTACCAGCGGTACATGGATAATTTGTTTAGTAAAGGATGTAACAACTGATAAAGAGCTGGTGCTTGATGGAGAATACACAAATGGAAAGAAGGATGATGATGGAAAGGATATTATTCAGAGGAAGATTGCACTTTATGCACAGGATGAGAATAGAAAAGTAAGCGCCAGATATACATTAACAGCTCCAAAGCTTACTATCAACAGCCCCGAGGCAAGAATACAAAGTGGAACATTCAAAGGCGATATTTATGTTAATGTGAAGAATTTCCAGTTAGTGGATGCTACTGTTGAAGGAAATGTATACTTTACTACAGATGAGGCAATGTCAACATTTAAAAAGGATGACAGTAGCAAGATTACTGGAAAGAGTGAATTAAAGAAGTAATACGTAATACTATCAGTGAATAAACAATAAAAACATAAGATGATAGAATAAAGCAGTATTGATTTAACATGCAAAAAGCGATGGTGCACGGTGCCCCGTAGCTTTTTGTTCTTTTTATGTAGTATAATGTTTTAATGGGAAAAGCATAATAATTTGAAATGTTTGAGTATCAGAAAGAGAGCTGATTTTATGCCTGAAACGAATTTTAATAATTATTCATTGGGTAGTGATATATTAAAAGCAATAGAGTTGTTGAATTACAAGAATCCTACCAGTGTCCAGCAAAGGGTTATACCTTATGTATTTGAGAGCAGGGATATTATAGTGAAGTCACGTACGGGTAGTGGAAAAACTGCGGCTTTTGCCATTCCGGTTTGTGAGCAGGTAAGATGGGAGGGGAATAAGCCTCAAGCCCTTGTAATAGCACCGACAAGGGAGCTTGCTATTCAGGTAAGAGAAGAAATTTTTAGTATTGGCAGATTTAAAAGACTTAAGGTATCGGTGCTATATGGGGGAAGTTCTTCGTATATACAGGAAAAAGAGCTTAAACAAAAAACACATGTTGTGGTTGGTACTCCTGGACGTATAATAGACCATATTGAGAGGGGTAATTTTGATACATCGGAAATTAAGTACCTTGTAATTGATGAAGCAGACGAAATGCTCGATATGGGATTTATTGAACAAATTGAAGAAATAATAAATAAATTGCCAAAAGATCGTAGTACTCTTATTTTTTCCGCTACCATGCCTGCTGATATAACTGCTTTGTGTGACAAATACATGAAGGAGCCGATAATTGTACAAATAGATGAGGAAAATCCTGTAGCTGAAATGATATATCAGGAAAAGTGTTTTGTGGGAAGTGATGATAAGATTAAGATTCTGATGGATATAATCATAGTAGAAAACCCTGATAGCTGCATTATATTTTGTAACACAAAACAAAAGGTAGAGGAGGTTTATGGAGAACTTGCCAGGTCTGATTACTCCTGTGAGAAGCTGCATGGGGGAATGGAACAGAGTGACAGGTTGAAAGTAATGGATAGCTTCAGACAAGGCTGTTTCAGGTATCTGATTGCAACTGATGTCGCTGCCAGAGGCATAGATATAGACAACATTTCACTTGTAATTAACTTTGACATTCCTCAAGATAAAGAAAGCTATGTACACAGGATAGGAAGAACCGGACGAATGGATAGAAAAGGTAAGGCAATTACTTTTTATAGCTTAGGAGAGGAAAAGTATTTGAATGCTATACATGAGTATATAGGTTATGGGCTTGTTTCAAGAGAAAAGCCGGATGCCGAAACTGTTGATAATTCACGACTCAAGTTTAATGAAAAAACAAGTAAAAGGCCTGAATTTAAAGGCACAAAAGGTTCTGTACTCAATAGTGAAATAATCAAAATTCATATTAATGCAGGCAGAAAGAACAAGATGAGAGCGGCAGATATTGTAGGAACTCTATGCAGTATAGAAGGAATAACCTCTGAGGATATTGGTATAATTAATATTTATGATGTATCTTCATTTGTAGAAATATTGAATAACAAGGGAGAAGAGGTTTTAAAAGAGCTCCGGAATAAAACTATCAAAGGTAGGCAGAGAAAGGTAAAGAAGGTGCTGCAATAATGATTGCCAGATTATATTATTCTATTTGATGTCGCAGTAAAAACGGTAATTGTTGCTGTAGCTTATTTACAAAGTACATTGAAAAACCGGCCTTTCGCAGCAGTCCGTCCGGACTGTCATTGTCATATGGATATAAGCTTATTCCTATGCTTACGCCAATTTGAAAGGACTTATCCGAAATATGAACAAATAGTTCTACATAAAAATCAGGAATCCTTCCTGTCTATTGCAAAGTTTCAAAGTTCATACTGACAAAGGTGTATTTTTGACGAAGAATAATAGAAATAAAGGAAGCTTAAAGCGGCTTATCAGAAAGGATATAAATTAATATTAACTATAAAGTAACACTTTTGTAAACCCGGCATAAAATATTAATATAATGTTTTAGTATTTACAGGAGTTTATAAATATAATAGTTCAACGTAATTACTTTTTGGTTAACTATGTTAATGTCGAGAATGATTTTACATAAAACAATTTAATTTTCATGGTATTGTATTTAGGTATTTACAGTGCGATGTAAAATCTTTATCACGTTCAATATAAGTAGCGCTTTTTAAATTAAATCCATTTTAGGGGAATGAATTTTTTCGAATTTATTTCATAAATTTATTCTTGGCTTAGTGAAAGCAATTTTCCAGAAAATGATTATGTTAAACAGTACTTGTTAGTAATGCGGAGGTGCTTATATGGGCAAATTTGTTGTAACCGGAGGGCAGAAGTTAAAAGGCGAGATAGTGGTTGAAGGCTCAAAGAATTCCGTTCTTCCAATACTTGCGGCAACTGTCCTAAATGATGGAATTAATATAATAAAAAACTGTCCGAGATTAAGAGATGTAGAAATAATGCTTGAGATTTTAAGGAAATTAGGGTGTAAAGTCAGTTTTGAAGGAGATGTAATAACGGTAGATTCTTCAACAATAATAAGCACCGAAATTCCTGAAGATCTTGCAGTAGAAATGAGATCTTCAATTATTTTTCTTGGACCAATTCTATCGAGATTCAAAAAAGTTACTATTAGCTATCCGGGTGCGTGATTTGCATTATTGGCACATAGAAATATCAATCCCGCATTATTTTAGCTACAGCCCTTATAATTGAAGCATCTGCTCTTATTTTAAGAGGAAACGCAATGACTTCAAAGTTTGCTTTATCCAGAAGCAACTCAAGGTTAGTAAGGTTTTCGATGATCGGTATACCGTTCTTAAGCAAAAGCTTATGGACCATAAAAGGAAACCTGTCAGGAG
>JAAZCB010000103.1 GCA_012513545.1 Clostridiaceae bacterium | reverse complement strand
TACATTGATTATTTTGCCTATATTGGGGGATTTTCACCTGCACCTACTACAAATTCTCCAAGCGTACTTTTCCCTAATCCCTCGGAAGCTGCTTCAAAGTTAAAAGTTCTATATGTTTCCTGTGGTGAACAGGACAGTCTTTACAATGTAGCCAAGGGTGTACATGATTACTGCGATCAGAAAAATATTCCTCACACCTGGTTCAGTCAATCGGGTGGACATGATTTTGTCATGTGGAAGGAGAGTTTATATCAATTTTCACAACTGATCTTCAAATCTATCTCTACGCCTGAACCCACAAATACAATACCGTCAAACAGAAAACTTGGTGATTTGAATGGCGACGGAAGTGTTAACTCTACAGACTACTCGGCACTAAGAAGACATATTCTTGATATAACTCCGCTTACAGGAGAAGCACTTGAAAATGCTGATGTGGACAAGAGCGGAAGAGTGGACTCTACAGACTATGCATTGGTAAGAAGATATATATTGAATATTATATCAGTATTCCCAGGGGAATAAGCATAGGCAACTGCTCATGTCATTGATTATTAATTTGTAAGAATGTACTTGATTATGTTGAATAAGTATTGTTTAAATTTACAGATACAAATATTATTTTGATTTAAAGAGCCGGTGGAAGCTATATATGCTTATCCAGCGGCTTTCTTTATACAGATCATAACTATTCGTATAACAATACGCAGTATATTCTTTACTTTGTGGTTTCTCTTAAAATTAACTCCGGCTTAAGGTTAATATTTATCTCACTTATTTTTTCGCCTTCAATAAGCTTTATTAACTGTTGAGCCCCTTTAGAACCCATTTTGTATGCAGGCTGCCCAATCGTTGACAACTGAGGCTCAATAAGTCTAGAAAAGTCTATATTGTCAAATCCTATAATCTCAACCTGTTCGGGTATTTTTATGTTTCTGCTTTTCAAAGCCTTAATAGCGCCAATTGCCATCAAATCATTACCTGCAAAAATAGCTGTAAACTTTTTGCCTTTATCTAGTAATTCAAGTGCTCCTTTATATCCACTTTCAACCTGATAATCACCTTCAACGATTAAGTCTTCTCTAATTTTCAGGTTTTTTTCTTCTAAAGCCATCCTATACCCGTCCAATCTCTTTTGAGATATGACAACCGTTCTATTACCGGAAATGAAGGCAATGTTTTCATGTCCATTTTGAATTAATTGATTAACAGCAATATAGGCCCCTTTAACATTATCTAAAAATACGCCTGCATCATATTCATGTCCATTCACACATCTGTCTATTAGTACTAAGGGTATATTTTTGTTTTTAAGAATGTTATGTTGAAGGCTTGTATCACTCATACTTGAAGATATTATTACGCCATCGACATTTTTTCCAATGAAAGCTCTAATGTATTCCATTTCCTTTTCCGGACTATTGTCAGAGTTGCAAAGAAATAAGCTATAGCCGCATTTGTTGGCATAATCTTCTACACCACGCACAAGTTGTGGAAAGAACGAGTTCGCAATGTCAGTTATTATTAATCCTATTACTTTTGTCTTGTTTGTTACTAGTCCCCGAGCTATCATACTCGGCTGGAAACCGGATTCTTCTATTATTCTCAAAATATTATCTCTGGTCGCCCTTCCTACTCCTTCAGGCTTATTGTTTATCACTCTTGAAACAGTTGCTTTAGATACATTGGCCATTCTGGCAATATCAGAAATTGTAACTTTCATATTTTCTCCTTAGCGCTGATTGGTTTATTAAATACTAACATAGTTTTTATGATTAACGCAATTATTATTAATAAATTCCGTACATCCTTGTATTATCCTGCAAAAGCTCACAGGATGGCAGTTTACAAAAGATTCAGAAGATATAATGTATACTTATTGCGTTTATTATAAAATAATGATAGTATTTAAGAAATCGGTTTACTATATTGCACGAGATAAAGGTTTACACCGCACTTTAATTTCCTGCATTTTTTTTATGATCAGGCTAATTTTGGAAGCAAAATATAAGGAGGGACTTCTAAATGTTGAAAATGGTATTAAATGCAGATGTAAAAAAGGGTAAAATTAACAAAAATATATACGGTCACTTTTCTGAACATCTTGGAAGATGCATATACGAGGGGATATGGGTTGGAGAAGAGTCCGAGATACCAAACATCAAAGGGTATCGTACAGATGTTGTGGAGGCGTTAAAAAAACTTAAGGTACCTGTATTAAGATGGCCTGGCGGGTGTTTTGCCGACGAATATCATTGGATGGACGGAATAGGTCCGAAAGAAAAGAGACCCTGTATGATTAATACTCATTGGGGCGGGATTACTGAAAATAATCATTTTGGTACTGCTGAATTCTTTGAATTTTGTGAAATGATTGGAACTGAGCCGTATATCTGCGGAAATCTCGGCAGCGGTACGGTACAGGAAATGCAGCAGTGGGTAGAATATATGACCTTTGATGGTATATCTCCTATGGCTGATCTGAGAAGGGCAAATGGCAGAGAAGAACCATGGAAGTTGAAATATTTCGGTATTGGTAATGAAAACTGGGGCTGTGGTGGAAACATGAGAGCGGAGTACTATGCAGACCTCTACAAAAGATACTCTACATATGTACGGAACTTTGGTGATAACAAAATATACAAAATTGCATGTGGTCCTGCCGGAGGAGACTACCGATGGACAGATGTTCTGATGAAGGAAGCAGGACACTTAATGCATGGGTTAAGCCTGCACCATTATACTTTACCAAGTGGCTCATGGACGACACCAAATAAAGGCTCTGCTACGGAATTTGGTGAAGAAGAATGGTTTAAAACACTTAGAGAAACGCTTTATATGGAAGAGCTGGTTACCAGACACAGTACCATAATGGATAAATATGATCCTGAAAAGAAGGTTGGCTTGATAGTTGATGAATGGGGAACCTGGTATGATGTGGAACCCGGTACGAACCCCGGCTTCCTTTACCAGCAAAACACTCTAAGGGATGCTTTGGTAGCAGGTATCAACCTGAATATCTTTAACAACCACTGTGACAGGGTTCAAATGACTAATATAGCCCAGGTGGTTAATGTTCTTCAGGCAGTAATCCTGACTGAAGGAGATAAGATGCTGTTAACGCCTACTTATCACGTTTTTGACATGTACAAGGTTCATCAGGATGCTGAGCTTTTAAAAGTAGATTTTGAGAATAATGAGTATGTGTACAACGGGGATAAGATTCCAGGCATCAGTGTATCATCTTCAATGGATAAAGAAGGAAGAATTCATGTTTCTATCTGTAATCTGAATCCTGCAAAAGACACAGAAATTGATATTGATATAAGAGGAACCTCGGTAAAGAGTGCTTCGGGTAAAGTTCTGACAGCAGAATCAATTAATGATTTTAATGCATTTGATGACAGTAATAATGTAAGAATTGAAGTGTTAAAAAATGTGCAATTGAAAGATAACCATGCAGGATGCAAATTACCATCGAAGTCTGTAGTG
>JAAZCB010001206.1 GCA_012513545.1 Clostridiaceae bacterium | reverse complement strand
ACGAGGACTCAATACGTTTAATTCGTGAAACTTGTAATGAGCTGCTGCCTTCTTTTCTAATGGAAAAAGGAATTACAGGAGCTGTTAAGGGATTGGTTGAAAGGACACAGAGCAGGCATAATAAATGTATTAATTTTGAGGCATTCAATGTTACAGCGGAATTGGAATATGATGAAGTATTAACAGTATATAGAATTGTGCAGGAGTTGATTAATAATGCTGTTAACCATTCTAGGGCAACAGAAATAGATTTAATGCTTACTCAGAAAGAGACTTCTTTTGTTATTTACTATAATGATAATGGTGTAGGTATGGACTTGAATACAGGAATAAACACTGAAAAGCATTTTGGATTAAACGGTATAAAAGAAAGAATCAAATTGTTAAACGGCAGAGTTACTTGCTGCTCAAGTATAGGGGAAGGATTTGAACTATCCTGTGAATTTCCGATAAAACGACGTATTGCTTGCTGATAAATCATAGTGCATTTGTATTTATACAATATTATTTTTAATTATATTGAGTTGAAGAGCTCTTCGGATGGCATTGACACGTGAAGTAACTTTAAGCTTTTTGTAAATATGGCTTAAATGGTACTCAACATTACGTTGTACCATCTGAAGTGAATCGGCTATTTCCTTGTTAGTCATTCCAGAGGCAGCTTTTACCAGTATTTCCATTTCCAATTGCGTCAATACTTCTTCAAAATTGTCATAAGAATTTTTATCCTGTGCTTTACTTAAAGTGAGCTTTCTAACCAGATCAAGAGGAAGCAGCATCATTTTTTCCAAAGCCATCTGTATTCCGGTAATCAGTTGACTATCGCTGCATGATTTATCAATTATACTGCTGACCCCAGCTTCTATCAGCAAATCAAAATTGTCGGCTATATTTTCTCCGGAGAGTATAATTATGATAGCCTCCGGGTGAATTTCAAGAGTTCTTTTTGTAAGTTCCAGACCATTCATCCCCGGCATTTTAAGGTCAAAAATCATAACATCAAAGGAACGTTCCCTTAGTATATTCAAAGCACTTTCGCCTGAAAAGCAGGTTGTAACATTCATACCATGGCTTTCAAGCAGGATTTTAGCACCGCTTAAAATTGCCTTATGATCATCTACCATTAGGACATTAATCATTATTAGACCCTCACCCTAAAAATAACTGAAATCAGTGTATATTTCTATGATTATTGTTTTTGTAAAATGTATGATTCATTATAACATATATTTTACTGTTGGATACCGAAAAAATACCGAAAAGATTCACGTTGGTTTTTTTCGGTGATTCAGGTGGAAAAGTATGTTATATTAATAATCAAAAAGAGTTTTATTTAATTTTGGGGACTTTGGTAAAATGTAAAAATAGCTTTGAGGGTGAACAGTTTTATATGAAAAATCGTTATGTTTAGTTAGGAAGCTTGGAATATTAGAACTAATTGTATTGGTATCATTTGCATGTTTTTTTGTAATATTAATTCAAATAGTTATGGATATGAATGGAATGGCTAATCAATTAGTCGATGAAATCGGGTTTATGACCTGGTATTGTTTTGCTTCATAGGTATATGTAAATTTAAAAAAAGAAAGTATTGGAACACGTAATTCTTTTATTCAATTAATAAAAACAGCACTAATGGAAATAGGAAGAGATGTATTTGTTAGCTCGAACTGTATTGTCAAAATAATACGATTTGTGAGGTAAGTGATAGGATGAAAGAGAAATCTAAAGCTTATAAATTTGTAATTTTTATGTCTATTATATGTATT
>JAAZCB010001205.1 GCA_012513545.1 Clostridiaceae bacterium | reverse complement strand
TCCTGGCTCTATTATAGACTTCTATCGGGGTCTCATTGCCTCCGTCATATTCATATATTCCAATTTTCATAGATACTCTGAATGTGAATTGTTCTATCTCGAATGCAGATGAATATCGTTTAATAATACGTTCACATTTTTCAAGATAACCGCAGTTTGTAATCAAGCAGACTTCATCATTGCCAGAAGAATATACTGCATCTTTGCCATACTCAAACAACAGTTCATCTATTAGATCCGCTAGTATTTCATCAATAAATCTTTGCTCTATATGTTTGCCCAACCCTTCGATATTCGTAAAATTAATGGAAACAATCGTGAATTTTTCCCGGTTATTTATCCGCTGCTCCAAATTAAGTATGAGTTTATTCGTATTGTATATTCCAGTAAAAGGGCTGATGAAATCTCTTGCCCGTGCCTCTTTGTCTAACTTATCTACTTTCTTAAATAGATGGCCGGTAACAAATCCGATAAAAATTAAGATAAGCAGCCGGGTTATCCAATTATCATAACTCTGCATTATTCCTTCAGAAATGCTTAAGGGCATCAATGGCCCGGCTAAGATGCCGGAAATGACAGCAACACTTACACTGCCTTTGGCCCCCCAGAAATAAGCCGACACGATTATTGGTATATAAATAAGCTGCAGATAGTCATTCTTTGTTCCGTCTGTTAGGTATACGATAAATAAAATAGCGATAACTGATAAAACAATTAATGGAATTCTTAGAAGGTTTGAATCAGTCAGCTTTGTTTTTGACTCATTCACCAGATATTTCATCCAATTGGTACTCCTTTTGAATCTGATAACGCTATTGCCGTTCATTCCCACGGTGCGATAACAGAGGGATTTTGAGGCTACAGTTTACAACCTGTAAATCTCAAAATCCCTTGTTACAGGTTTTATCCTGATATTCGACAAATTCTACATAGAAAGAATTAATCCTTTCAAGAAAAACTAAACGGGCAGAATTGAGGGCTGAATAACCGTTTTTAAGGCCTGAATGACCAAGAACAGTTAGGGGAAATCAGTTGGGCAGATAGACGATAAAAGAGGTTCGTTCACCGGATTTTACTTCGATTGTTCCGCCGTGTTGCTGCACTAATTTATTAACCAGAAATAAACCGTATCCCCGGGCCTCAGAATTTTTCGTGGTATAACCCGGCTGGAACAATTTCTTTTTCTGGCTGGCCGTGATCGGGGGTCCGTTGTTGTAAACATACACTACGTACTGGTTGGCTTCATATTTGATTTCCAAGGACACCCTTCGGTTATCCGGAATCTGTACCGCTGCTTCCATCGCGTTGTCTATCAGATTCCCCAGGATACTGCACAGATCCCAGGGCGTCATTTTTAAATTTGTTATATTGCACTTCACGGAAAAGGCAAAATCAATCCCTTTAGATTCAGCTGCCTTGCATTTGCTGTTGAGCAGGGCGGTTAAAGCGGGGTGGCCGGCATGGGTCATTTCTTCCGCTGGCCGATAGTTTTCCGCGATTCCATCAATATATTCTTTGGATTTATCTATTTCGTCCAAGTAAAGCATCGCCTGGATTACCTGAATATGCCGGGCGTGTTCGTGTTTTTGGATTTGCAGGGTGTTCAGCAGGCCTTCGATCTGCTGCAGATGTTCCTTAAGCAGACTTAATTCAACTTTCTTCTTTACGGTTTCTTCCAAACGTTTAATCGAAAACAAAGCCAATCCGCTCATGATCAGCACAAACGCATTGGCGATTGGCAAAAATATTTTTAAGCTATTTACGTCTTCAGCAATATAAATATGCATGTTCACTAAAACGATAACTATGGTTTCGATCAGCACGATAGCAATAACGAGCATGTTGTCATTTCTAAACAATGTAATCAATCCTCATTCAGGGTTAAATCAAAAATGACCAAGTTATAGCGCTTTACCAGCCAATACAGCGTATACATCACCAGCAGCAAGGGCAGAGCATAAACCACGTTTAACCAAGGATTGA
Organism: Clostridiaceae bacterium; assembly: GCA_012513545.1. The sequence continues at coordinate 312 of JAAZCB010001205.1, read as the reverse complement.
TGATCAGGGATTCAGCATCCGTCGAAGTAAAGCTTTGTAAAAAAGTGAGCAGCGAGCTTTCCAATACTCCGAGGATTAACACCCCCACCAAGACCGAAACAATACTGTGCCATAAACGGATTCTAAGGATGGCCTTAGTTAACAGAGCTAAGGTTAACATCATAATCAAGGAGTGATAACCGAATATCAAAGGGAGTTTTCGGATGAAAATGCTTAAAAACGCGGTAGTGGAAGATAAGAGCAAAGCTTGGTCAGTGTCGATCTCCAGATTAAATAGTTTAAAGCCTAGCTTAAGGATCAAAAAGGTTTCAG
>JAAZCB010001204.1 GCA_012513545.1 Clostridiaceae bacterium | reverse complement strand
CAAATGAATATAGAGAATTATTAATTATAGTTAATGATGAGTACAACAAGCTTCGCAAAAAAGGCTATAAAACACTTTTCGGCTTCAAAGACAATCTTTGGGGACTTGTTTTAAGAAAAGAAGATCTTATGGAACATCATTCATTAATACCTGACGGTTTAGAATTGACAAGAGGATGCCTTATAGGGCTTGCAGGGATTTCAGTACTTGCAGACGGAACTGTGTTGGCCTGCAGAAGGCTCCCTGTAAAAGTGGGCACACTGCCTGAACAAAGTATAAGTAATGTTTTTATAAAATCCAATAAGCTTAACGAAATGAGAAATTTCAGTAATATAGAAAAATGCGGCCTATGTAAAAATGCAGATATATGTCGTGGGTGCAGAGCTATAGCTTACAGTTGTTCTAATAATAACTACTTTGCCGAAGATCCTGGCTGCTGGTTATAATACATAAATATACTTAATAAAATTTATTTAGGGGTTAGTAACAAATGAATTTTCTTTACAGGTTTTCGAGCGCCTTATCACAGAGCATTAAGAGTAATGTAAAAGGCATTGATGAGGATAGGCTGGAGGTTATAAACTACGGCTTGTATCTTTTCATGTCCGATACTATCAAGGTAGGTATTATACTTTTTATAGCCATTTCACAAGGAATTCTATTACCTGCTGTTATTACCTTATTGAGCCTTGGCATCTTAAGGACATTTGCCGGTGGTGTCCACTCCAAAACCTGGTTGGGATGTTTGTCGGTAAATTGCATAATAACCTTTGGTATTGTGTACTTTTCAATCTCTTTATCCTTCCTTCAGCCGTTGTTAATATGTGCTGTACTTGCACCTGTCAGCTTTATTATTTTTTACCGATATGCCCCCTCAGACCATGAGAACAAACCAATTATGAGTAATAGACAACGTCGAAGGCTCAGAATTACATCTTTTACTTTACTAATACTACAATCTATCATTGCCTCAGCTCTTGCGCAGCCCTATTCAAACATAATTATGTTCTCAACAATAGCGACCTCTATCTCCATGCTTCCGGTAATCTATAAAATCACTGCAAACCATCACAGCACTTTTGGCACAGATGAAAAATAATACTTAAATTAATAAAAAAATAATAGAAAGGGTGTTTTTCATGATCAAAGCTTTATCGAGAAAAAATTTATTACCGTTCATCTTAGGTGCAATCGCGATGTTCTCAATTTTCATTGCGCAAACATCCGCAAACGCGTGTATTGCATGGGCCTTCGAGCAGCCCAAACTACCAAAGTCACTAATAAAAGTTGACTAGTTGTGTATTCTCAAATTACCTACGCATGATGAAAATCCGAGAATTCAGATGTTTTAACGGGTTCGGAGGATTTTTATTATGAGCCATTTCCCGAAGGGAAATCAGGCAAAAAGCAAGGGACTCGATGTCCCGCAGCTTTTTATTTAAACAGGAATTTGAGAAACACTGTGGGGAGTGTCGCAAAACTACTTTTCAAGTAGGAAGCGATGCTCCCTGTTATTATGAAATAATCAACTCCTGCTTGAAGGTTCTATCATTAGCCTGAGTATTCAGCACAACATTTTTATATTTGCCAATAATTTTTTTCAGCAGCCAGAGACCGATTCCTCTCCCCT
>JAAZCB010001203.1 GCA_012513545.1 Clostridiaceae bacterium | reverse complement strand
TCGGAGGCAATCTGTGCATGAAAAACAATCTGCAGAAGAAGATCCCCGAGTTCCTCACAAATCTTGTCCTTATTGTTAAGGTCAATAGCCTCAAGCACTTCATAGGTTTCCTCTATAAGGTACTTTTTCAGGCTGTCATGCGTTTGTTCCCTGTCCCAAGGGCATCCGTTCTCACTTCGAAGCAGTTTCATAATTTCAATAAGGTCAGAAAACGAGTACTTGTCCTTCAACATATTATCAACCCCTTGAATATCCTTAATATTTTCATATTATATCACTCTTTTTAAACATGGAATACAAGTTATAAGAAAATAACAGGTAATTCATTCAATTTACCTGTTATTTTCTATGAAGTCAAAATTAATAGTCTGTTCATTTTACTCTGCTTAAAGCTCTTATAATTTATTGCTCCATTTGTTTGCCTAAAAAGCCGGCAGCAGTTTGAGCAAGCTTAGCTTCAACTTCGCCCATGCGAACATTAGGATCAGTTGATAAGAATATAACAGCTCCAATCGGATCGCCCTCTGATATGATGGGTGAAACTACTTGAGAAGAATATTGCCTGTCGCCACCTTCATCGGCTAAAATGCTGACAGTCTTTTCTTCAGGGGCTTTTACCACCAATGTAGTTTTTTCCTCTATAATTCTTTCAATATCAGAGCTCAAGGATTTCTCAAGAAATTCCTTTTTAGATGCCCCCGATACTGCTATAATTGTATCCCTATCTGAAATACAGGTTATATGACCACTTGTTTTATGCAAGGATTCTGCATATTGAGCGGCAAAATCACTTAATTCACCAATAGGTGAATACTTTTTTAGAATAACTTCTCCTTCTCTATCGGTAAATATTTCGAGAGGATCACCTTCTCTTATTCTTAAAGTTCTCCTTATTTCCTTAGGAATAACTACTCTTCCAAGATCGTCTATTCTTCTGACTATTCCTGTCGCCTTCAATTTATTTTACCTCCTTTTATATATTTAAATTAATGGTACAATTTTAGTATTAATATTTTATTGGAGTTTTATACATTACAGGTGAATTATGATAACGACAAAAACCAAATTGATTTTTTTATGCATAAAAAAAGACCGGCACTTTGGCCAGCCTTTTTCAAATACTTCTTATATCTTTATTTTATCAATTACGTTGCCGTTTTGTTCTACATCATATTTAGAGTCTTTTGCCCACTCTTTTACAAGCTCCTCATACTTATCTGCTATAACAACCTTTTTTACGTTTTCCTTAGCATCCTCATAAGTCGTTACTTTTTCCAGTCTGACAACATGATATCCGTAAGGAGCTTTAACAACTCCAATATCATTAACCTTGCTCTTTATAGACCAATCCCACAGCTCAGGGAGATAACCGTTCTTTCCTATCGGTGGCAACTCGCCGCCACTTTCCTTTGTGCCCGGATCTTCCGATAATTCCTTTACAAGTTCTACCATATCTTCGCCCGACTTTATTTTTTCCAGTGTTTCGTTAGCCTTTTTTTCTATTTCCTTTATCTTTTCGTCGGCAAACGGCTGACCAGTCTGTTCATCCACAGTAAAGAACAATATATGCCTTAATGTGGTATTAATAAAATTCTCACTGTTTTCATCATAATGGGCTTTGATTTCTTCCTCAGTTGCGGTAAGCTTTGCCTGTTCCTCATCTGCTATTTTATAAACCAGCATAAAGTCTGAAAGTATTTTTTTATACTGCTTTATACTCACTCTGTAGTTTTCCTTGAATTGTTTTTCTGCCTCAGAGCGGATTTTTGAGGATTCCACTCCGCTGTTCTGGAGATTTGACATGTATTCATTAATAAAATAACTGGACGCATCCTCAACTTGCTTTAGATCATCTGAATCAAGTGAGTAATTTCTTTCCTTTGCCTTCATTACCTGTATTTCAAACTCCTTTGCCATGTTGAGGGCTTTTTTCTTGGCATCTTCTACCAACGCTGGATTGTTCCACATACCTTCCCTTGAAGCCTCTTCTGCTTCTAATTCCATTTCCTGTTTGACAGATGCCAGGAAAAAATTATACTCTGCCACAGTGATTTTCTGACCTGCTACGGTAGCCACATAACTTGTCCTGTTAAGGTAGTTAATACCAAATATTGCCCCTGCTAGAGCAAGCAATATTGCTACCACGATAATAATCGACAAATTTTTCTTAATCACAATATCTCCTCACATTCCAAAATAAGATTAATAAAAGGTTGAACTCTGATAAAAGTACAGCAAACCTTGCCGGATTAAAACTTCATCCTGAGCATACAAGTTCTCCACTATAAATATATTATATAAAAATACTGGCCTCACTGCAATTTTTTAATATCCTGTAATAAAATCTTAATATTTTCTAGCAGATTATCCCTCTTTATTCCGGAAATTTTATATGTGATGTATGGCTTACTGCTTGCCGTAAACAGTATCTTCCTTCTGTACATTTCCATAAGCCTGCCAAGTGCTTCAATATTAATGTTCCTGTTTTCTGAAAACTGCAGGATAAGAGTATCTCCCTTATCCTGAACCGAAATAAAGCCACACGCTCTGGCAAGGGATTTGATATACGCAATCATAATAAGATTATCAACAGGCTTTGCAATATCCCCGTACCTGTCCATCAGCTCATCCTGTACATCGAGAACATCCTGTTCGTCCTGAATTGAAGCAATTTTCTTGTACATTTCTATCTTCTGGTTCTCATTACTTATATATCCGTTGTCTATATATGCACTTACATTTATATCAATGGTTATCTCAATATCATCTTCCTGGACCGGTTTTCCCATAAGCTCATTAACTGACTCTGCAAGCAGTCTGCAATACATGTCATAGCCC
>JAAZCB010001202.1 GCA_012513545.1 Clostridiaceae bacterium | reverse complement strand
GATAAAAAATATTATTGTATTCACTTCATGCCCTGTAAGTAGTTTTTACAGCCTTTGTATAGTTTTTGTATAATAAACTTTTAAGTTATTTCCAAGAAGTTGCCAGTTTCGACAAAACAAAAGGAAATACTTGTTATTATTTTGTTTTTTGGAGCTGGTTAATACTATTTACCAAAAGTTTTTGTAAAATTAATGTATAAACTGTAGACTTACTACTATTTATTATATAAAATAAATAGTAGTATTTATTCTAATAATTAACAATAGGCACTTTTGGTCTATTTGTCTGTTTAAAATTTAAAATTTGCGATTCAAGTATTCACAATAATGCTCTAAGTATGAAATCGTATATAGATAATTAGCCGTGTAAAGAAAATATTGGTTTAGTGTTGAGGATTAAAATATGATACCAAAGCATATTACTAATTTAGTAAGTGAATGTACTTTAACTACCAATGAGGGTAAAACAATAAGTATATGGAAGCTTAATGAATGTACTGACGAAAAAATTCTTTCTGAATGGGCAGATAATTTTCGACGTCACTATTGTACAGATGAAGAGATGGATCTTTTGAGAGCTGGATATGGATATACACGAAAGGAATTTCTTGAAAAAATTAAGTTTCCCGATCCTAATGACCATTTAGGTAATGCGGCTCGTTCAGGTGACTTTTGTGAGATTTTGGTAGCTGACTACACACAATTCATCCTCAAGTACTATGTACCCCGTACTCGATATGATAGAAAAGTTAACCCTAATTCATCAACACAAGGCAGTGATTTAATGGGATTTAAAGTTGGTGAGAAAGTATCCAAAAGTGATGAGCTACTAATATTTGAAGTAAAAGCACAGGCTAGTAACACAAAGCCAAAGAATCGTTTGCAAGATGCAATTAATGATTCAAAAAAAGATGTTAAACGAATAGCTTTTTCACTAAATGCCATAAATCAGAGACTCTGTGAAAAAAACCTTCATGAAGAGGCCAAAATAGTACAAAGATTTCAGAATGCAACTGATCGTCCATATAAGGAAAAATACGCTGCAGCAGCAATACATTCTGAGTTTTCTTTTTCAAAAGAGCTATTAAAAGAAGTAACAACATCAACACACATTGATCATGATATCAACTTGCTTGTTATTTACTGTAAAGAATTAATGACTTTTATCCATGAATTATATAGGAGGGCAAGTGAATGTTGATTGAAAGTACTTCTCAGTACTTGCTCAAGAAAACTAGGGCAAAGGCTAAAATGATTGAGTATAGTGTTCCTAAGGAACAACATATTGCTGTTGAACAAGATGTTGAAAAACTATTTTTGATAGCCGTAGCTGCTATAGGTGATATATGTACTGCTATTCTAAAGAATATAGAAGATTGTGATACTATAATTGATAGTGCAAAAGAGGATTTGGAGTTTTCTTCAAAATATTTTGATTCATATTTAAACACACAATTGGATGAAGGATCAGATGACTATTATTTACTGTTAGGTTCGATTGCGTATTATTTGTGTGACTATATTGGCAGCTCAAAAGTTTTAATCAATAGAATTAGTGCACAGGAAATTGACCTTTCAGCAAATGGAATAGAAAAAGCATTAGTTGCCTTACTTCAGGATTCATTTCAAGATTATGAAGTAATCAGTACAGATGAAACCTACAAAGAATATTTAAATTTATTGCAAAAAGACTTAAATAGTTATTATAAAACCGGTAATTATCCAGATATACAGAATATTTATTCCCTTAGAACTAATATATATAGACATGGTTCTGATATAGAACTGCTATTGGGAGATGCTTTTAGTGCAATTTACATTCTGAAAATGCGGCATTCTGCAATTAACTTATTGCCAAACTACATGAATCTTAAAGAGGATGTCTTACATGGGCTGCTATTTCAAAGTGATGCAATAAAGGAATTATGGCCATCGCAACGACAGTTAGGTGAAAGTGGAATATTTGCAGGTTTATCTGCTGTAGTGCAAATGCCAACAAGTTCTGGTAAAACAAAATCCATTTCATTAGTTATAGCATCAGCTTTTCTTTCAGAAAGAACAAGACTAGCAGTAATTGTTGCACCATTTAGAGCATTATGCCGTGAAATTAGTACTGACTTGGAGCAAGACTTTAATTTCAATGATACCTTTCATGTAGATGAACTTTCTGATATTTTGCAACGTGAAGAATTAGGAATTGATTCTTATGATGAAAATCAAAAGACAGTACTTATTGCTACCCCTGAAAAACTGATTTATTTATTACGCCAGCGAAATGACTTAATTAATCAAATTGGTCTTATTGTATTTGACGAAGGTCATCTTTTTGACGAACCAAATCGTGGAATTATATATGAGCTTTTGATTTCAACAATAAAGAACCTTCTGCAAGATGATGTACAAAAAGTTCTTATATCTGCTATAATACCTAATGCAGCAGAACTAAATGACTGGATTAATAATAGTTTAGGTGCTGTTATTTCAGATAATACAATAAAATCTACACAGAAAACTATTGCAATTACAGATTGGAATAAAAGTGAAAAAAAGCACTATGGATATTTGTATTTTGTAAACCCGGAAAATCCAGATGAAGAAGAATTTTACGTTCCTAGACTTATTCCTATCGTTGGACTTAATAAAAAGAATAGGGAAAGAAAAACAAGAATTTTTCCAGAAGTAGATTTTAAAAAGTCTAAAGTTATGCACAATGATATTGCAATATACTATGGCTTAACACTTTGTCATAATGGTGGTGTAGGAATATTCTGTGGCAGAAAGGATTCTGCGAATGACATTCTTAAGCGTATATTGGAAATTGAAAGTAGAGGTTATGCTATTGATTCATTGCTAAAAAGCTCCGATGAGACTGAAGTTATTAGTATTTGCAAGTTGATTGAAGATAATTATGGATCAGATAATATTTATTATTTAGCAGGAAACAAGGCTGCATTTGCTCATCATGCAGGTATATCAAATGGAATTAAAATATCTATTGAACATGCAATGAAAATAGGAAAAGTTAAATTTATTGTGTGTACCTCCACATTAGCACAAGGGGTAAACCTTCCAATTCGATATTTAGTTATTTCAAATATGTATCAGGGAAAAGATCAAATAAGAGTGCGAGACTTTCACAATCTAATTGGACGTGCTGGAAGATCTGGTATCTTTACTGAGGGCAGCATTTTATTAACTGAAAGCTTTATTTATAATAATCGAAATAAATCTTATTTACCGGCTCAATGGAAATGGCAGGAGTATAAAAGATTTATTAATAATAAGAACTCAGAACCTTGTTCCAGTAAAATATTGTTTTTAGTAAAGCCTTGTTTAGTAGTAAGCGTATAATAGAACCCGTCTGTTAATCAAATTATTAACATGAGATAATACACAAAAAACCAGGAGG
>JAAZCB010001201.1 GCA_012513545.1 Clostridiaceae bacterium | reverse complement strand
GTATGATTACTCAGGCATACTGGAAGTTTACCGTCCCCTTGTCTATTATGATAGAAGGAATTTATTAAACGGGGGATTAAACTTGTGGTAATAGATGTATATTAAGGGAATTTCGTTTCATTGCTTATTTCTATAACTTTTTTCTAAAAATATTCCGATTATAGTTATGAAATGAAAATGCTCTACGCTTGCTTATTATTGGATTTAAGTAGTTATTACAGATAAATTTAAGGGATTAAAAGTATTAATAGGTGGTGGATACTATGAGTATAAAGAGAGAAAAGAATACATCAAAAGCCATTAACCGAACAAGGGCAATAATTACTTTACTAATGGGTTCTAATACTGCCATTTTATTAGGCATGTTATTAATAAATTATTTGGTAAGCAATCCGGAAGTACGTAAAAATACTCAAGCCGTTTTATATGTACTTGCTTTATTTGTAGCAGGTGCTCTTTCCTTTTTTATGATAAGATTTTTTAAAGGAATTGATTTAATAAACCATAATGCAGACTTGATGTCAAAAGGTAAGTTTAATATTAGTGATATATTGTTGAGCAAGGCCAAAGGACTTGAAACGTTATGCAGAGCATTTAATGATATGAAGACTAACTTGTTGGCATTTATAGAACTAACTAAAACTAACATTGTAATAATTTCTGATGCAGTAGACAAGGTAACCCAAAGCATAGACAGCAGCCTTAAGGGGAACGAACAAATTGCTGCCAGTATGGGAGATTTAGCAGAAAAATCACAGGAGCAATTAAAACATGCAAGAGATACGTTAGATAGTATTTGTAATGTTGATGAAAGAGTAAAATCAATTGAAGATAGCCTTGCTAACATAGAAAAAATTGTAAAAGAGGTAGTGGGTTCAACTACCGAAGGTAATGAGAATTTAGATGAATACCATAACCAGATGAATGTTATTACTAATAATCTTAGTAGTACTTCAGGGTCTATTGATCAATTAAATCATGAATTGCGAAAAATTAATGACTTAGGCGAGTTTATAACTGAAATAACAGAACAGTTGAAAATGCTTTCATTAAATGCCTCCATTGAGTCGGCAAGAGCAGGAGAAAGTGGCTTGGGATTTTCTGTTGTGGCTGCAGAAATGAACAAACTTTCGGATGAAACCAGTAAAAGCATTCAAAAAATCAATATACTTTTAAATAATGTTTCTACTAGTAGTGAAAATGTAAAAAACAGTATCGCAAATTGTATTGACAACTATAATTTGAGTAAGGATTTATTTTCCAGAATCAAGAAATCATTTTATACAATTAAAAATAATACAGATACATTAAGTGAAGATATTGATAAAGTTTATTCTGAAGCAAGTGTAATATCAAACAGCACTCATGAAGTAAAAGATAAGAGTCAGTATTTTTTAAGTTTATCAGATAAAATTTCTTCAGCAAGTGTGGAAGTTGCCGCAGTAACTCAGGAGGAAGTTGCTAGTTCAGAGGTGATTAGTACCAATATTTTATCATTACAGGATATGCTTAATGAAATTGAAAAATTGGTTAGACGTTTTAAGACTTCTGTAACTCCAGTAGAAAAAGTAAGCACAAGACAACTAAAAATTGCTTTTCTTAGTCCACTAGACCATGAGTTTTGGGTTGGGGTAAGGCAAGGTGCATTATATGCTAAAAAAGAATTAGCAATGAAAAATGCACATGTTGAGTATATGGGATTTTCTCAAAGCTCATGGGATAATATTCTTAGTGCTTTTGAAGAGTGTGTAAATAAAGATTATGACGGAATTGTTGCTCCTGGTTTCTCAGAACAAATTATCCCGCTTATAGATATTGCGGCACAAAAAAATATACCTGTGATGATTTATAATAGTGATTTATCTGTACCTTCAAAAAAAACAGCTTATTTTGGACCTAATATTAGTGAAGCAGGGACTTTGGCTGCTGATTTTATGTTGAAAGCACTAAATGGAAAGGGCAATGTAGCAATTTTAAGAGGAGTCGATATAACTGTTTACAGGACAAGGAGAGAAAAAATAAAAGAACGTCTTGAAAGAAATAAAAGAATAAAACTGGTTGTAGATACTGATGGTTGTCACGATAATGATAAGGCATACAGTTTGGTTAAAGATTTGTTACGCCAAAATCCAAACATCAATGGTATC
>JAAZCB010001200.1 GCA_012513545.1 Clostridiaceae bacterium | reverse complement strand
GGAAAGATAATATTTTATTACGACAATAGACTATTGACAGAATATAGTGATGTTTTAAAAAGAAAAAAGTTCGGATTTGAAGAAGATTGGGTAAATGCATTTATCGATTTTGTAAAAAATGAAGGGGAGTTTGTTATTGCGGAACCTTTAAAAATATCATTTGAGGACGAAGAAGATAAAAAGTTTTTTGAAGTAGCAAAATCAGGAAAAGTTTTCTATTTAGTAACAGGGAATAAAAAACACTTTCCAAAAGATAAAATAATAGTAACTCCCAAAGAATTTATGGAATTATATAGAAAATAAAGAGCCTGTAAAGAATTCTGTGTAACTGACTTTTTTATTCATCAGAAAACCGATCTCCATATTCCAATAAAAATCGGTTCATTGCTGGCTTCCACTCACGCAGTGGCATGCTCCATTTCTTTGAGGCCTGCTGCACAGCTAAGTATATAATTTTAAATGCAGATTTGTCATTGGGAAATATCCTGCGATTTTTTATGGCTTTTCGAATTACACTGTTTAAAGATTCAATTGCATTTGTCGTATAAATTATTTTACGGATTTCATCAGGATAGTCAAAAATTGTTATCAGATTTTCCCAGTTCCGTTCCCACATTTTACTGATCGATGAATATTGACTGTCCCATTTTTCTGAAAAAACCTTTAATTCTCTTTCTGCTTCATGGGTGGTTATTGAAGAGTAGATTCTCTTTAAATCCCCGGCCAATTCTTTCCGGTCTTTATAAGAGACGTATTTCAAAGAGTTCCTTACCATGTGTACAATGCATAATTGGATTTTTGTTTTGGGAAATACTGTATTTATTGCTTCAGGGAAGCCTGTAAGTCCATCAACGCTGGCAATAAAGATATCTTTTACGCCTCTGTTTTGGAGTTCTGTCAGAATTGAAAGCCAGAACTTCGCACCTTCATTTTCTGATATCCAAAGTCCCAAAAGATCCTTAATTCCTTCTGTAGTAACACCCAAGGCAAGATAAACAGCCTTTTTGATTACTCTTTTATCCTGATGAACCTTAACAACAATACAATCCAGGTAAATTATCGGATAGACACTCTCAAGTGGTCGATTTTGCCACTGTTCCACTTCTTCAAGAACTGCATCGGTAACCTGGGATATGAGGGTATGTGAAACATCTACACCGTACATTTCTTTAAGGGTGGATGCAATATCCCTTGTAGTCTGCCCCCGGGCATAAAGAGAGAGGATTTTATCGTCAAATCCCAAAAATCTGCGCTGCCCTTTTTGTATGATTTGAGGTTCAAAATCACAAGTCCGATCTCTGGGTGTTTCGATTTCAAGTTCACCCGAATCGGTTATTACTTTTTTGCTTGTACGTCCGTTACGGCTGTTCTGATTTTCGCTACTCTTTTTTGAATGCTTCTCGTAACCCAGGTGATTATCCAGTTCAGCATTCAGGGCTTTCTCAATTGTCAGTTTCATCAGCTGGCCTAACGGGGCTGTAAGATCCGATTCACTCTTAACCCCTTTTGCCAGTTCTGTTGCTAATTCTTCTAAACGCTCTTTATTCATCATAATACTGCTCATTCTATATCCTTTGCCTCTGTGAGGCTATTTAGAATTTTGCAGTTACACAGTTTTATTTACAGAGTCTCAATAGTAGACACAAACATTTAAGCAGATTCTTTTTGTTTTAATATCCATGCCACCGCATAACGTGCCGGAGCAATGTTCCCAATTGATGAATGCCTCCGTATTCTGTTATAAAATACT
>JAAZCB010001199.1 GCA_012513545.1 Clostridiaceae bacterium | reverse complement strand
CTCCCCTCAGTAACCATAACATACATCTCAATTTCTTTATTCATGTTACCCTGGCGAAGTCCTCTTCCATCCTCCTGTTGCAAATCTTTGGGCCTCCACGGAAAGTCAATGTGCGTAATTGTTTTAGTTCTTTTCTGCAAGTCCATACCTACGCCCATCTTCTCATTGTTACCAATAAGGATTCTGATTTCACCCTTGTTGAATTTATTCTTTAGTGCAATCTTCTGGTCTGAGTTTTTTGCATCATGTATAAAAGCAATTTCTTTTGCAGGTATCCCTTTCCCAACCAACTGCTTTTTAAAATCTTGGTACACAGATGTTAAAAGTTCATCTACTGCATCATCGTTATCATCCGCTGAATCACTTTCTTTCTTGCTTGTTTCAGATTTTGGTGTAGATAGTTCTATGAACACCAAGTGAGTAAGGCGATCTTTTTCTGTCTCTTTCCACTTCGCATAAAGATGGTCTACAGCAGCACCTATTTTTGTTTGTTCCCCGGGTTGGAGGTCAAAGGATGAATCAACTAACCGTGGGTCTAGAGCTGCTTTTCTTCCGTCTGTAGTAATTTTAAGCATGTTATCTTCACTAGGTTTGACTTTGCCTTGCCTGACTGCTTCGGCCCTATCACTTAATTCCTTCATGTATTTTTCTAACCATAAAGTGCCTGGAATAGCTATTGTTTCATACTTACCGCCTCTAACATCTGGCCTTGGAAGTTTAAGCATTTCCTGAGTCTTAAAGTCTGTAAACTCCCGGAACATTTTCGCCAATTGTCCTACATTAGTAATCTTAGAAATACCATTTTTAACCCGGTATCCTGTTCCTTCAGGCTTTACTTCAGCAATACTTTCTATTTTACCGAACATATTAATCCAAGCATCAAAGGAATAAATATTCCTAGAATGAAGTTGATCCGGTGATAAATATTGCTGCCAATTATAAACCTCTGCAATTGAATTAAGGATAGGTGTTGCCGTGGCGAATACAACTCCTTTTCCCCCATTCAGTTGTTGCAAATACCTGGTCTTCATAAGCAAGTCAAAGGCTTTTTGTGAACCATCAGGATTGCCAAGCCCTGATACTTGAAGTTTGGTTGTGAACATAAGATTTTTAAATCTATGTGCTTCATCAACGAATAAAGCATCAATACCAAGCTCTTCAAAATCAATATTTCCGGTATCTTTACTTATTTCTGCTAACTTCTTTTTCATCTTCGTTTCAAGGTTTTTGATTGCTGCAGTAATTTTTTTCTCTGAAGCCTTTGCCCCATCGGCTCTTGCCATCTCAAGAGCATATCTCATTTCTTCAAGTTTATCTTCAAAGAATTTATTAACTGCTCCAACAGACATTGGTATTTTAGTAAATTGAGATTCAGGAACAATCACTGCGTCAAAATTATTTGTGGCAATTCTGTTCATCAACACTTTACGGTTATTACGATTGAAGTCATCAGTAGTAGGAACCAATATTCTTGCACCAGGGTAAAGCCTGTTGAATTCAATCCCCCATTGTTCATAAATGTTATTAGGAACACAAACCAGGGCTTTCTTTATAATGTTCAACCTTCTCATTTCCATGATTGCAGAGACCATCTCAAATGTTTTCCCAGCACCAACTTCATGTGCAAGCAAAACATTCCCTCCACTAGAAATCATCCTCCATATAGCATCCTTTTGGTGTGGTGCCAATTTGAAGTTCGGGTAAACATTAGGATTCATTCCCTCAAAAACATCAGGCAAATGACTTCCATCATATTCTCTTAACACGTCAGTATTGTATACATCATTGTAGTACTTAACCACTTTTTGAATGGACTGACCATCCTCATGCTTATAAATCCAATCGATGAACTCTTGCTTAAGTTTTTCAGCCCTCTCCTGTGCAAGAGCTGTTCTCTCCGCATCATTTACCGTAGTTTTGGTTCCATCTCCATTATCAATTTTGTAATTAACTATTATACTTTTGTTATTCATTATTTTTTCAAGCAAGTCTAAGGCTTTAAACCCACGATAGTCAATGCCCCACTCTCTCAAGTTAGCATTCGATTGCTTTACAGAACGCCATCTAAGTTGATTTTTTTCTCTGACTATCCACTGACCATCATGTTTTTGATATGTCACTTCAAT
>JAAZCB010001198.1 GCA_012513545.1 Clostridiaceae bacterium | reverse complement strand
GGTCCAGTGAAACAGGAAAAGCCCTTCCCACAATCGAATTAACACTCTTATTCTTGTAAACCATTGATATACCAAGGTCTCCTTTTAATAGCCTGCCCATGTAGACCTTATACTGCTCGGTCATCGGCTTGTCAAGACCATATCTTGTATTCAGGTTTTCAAGAATCTTAGGAGGTATTGCCTTGTCTTTAATAAAAGGGTCCCCCGGAAGACAGTGCATAAGAATAAATGTAAAGGTAGCAACCACCCACATGGTCATAAGAATAAAAACTATTTTCTTAAAAACATATAAAACATATTTTTTAAGACCAGTTTTCCACACCCATATCTCAACCTTTACCTGTTATTTATTCAATATAAGTCCAGTAAAAATCAAAATCCTGTATTGGACTGCTGCCTCTTACAAAACCCTTGACCTTATTGTTCACAGCATAGCTTTGGAACAGGAAATATACAGGACATACAGCCATATCCTCCATAACCTTTTTTTCTGCTTCAATAAGCATTTTTATCCTCTCTTTTTCATCCCTCTCCAATTCTGCCTTTTCCAGAAGACTATCAAAGTCGGCATTTTTATAATAAGCAACATTGAAAAAGCTCTCAGTTGAGAAGATATCCAGAAAGGCTGTAGGGTCGTTAAAGTCTGCAGTCCACATCAGTAAGGCCAGTTGATAATCTTTTCCCATCATTTTTTCCATCATTGCATCAAAAGGCATAGCCTGTATTTCAACCTCAAGTCCAAGCTTCTTTCTCCACATCTCCTGAATTGCCTGGGCATCCCTTTTTGAAGTTTCCTTATCATCAATAAGTATTTTGATTTCAGGTACCTTTGTGAGCTTGAGCTCCGCAAGTCCTTTGGCAAAAAGGATTTTTGCATTATATAAATCATTATCCTTAAAAAGCTCTCCTGCTTCATCCCTGAAGGTTCGGTCAATACCACTTATCACAGGATTAACAAACCCCAGAGCTTTCTTTGAACCATCATACAGAATTTTCTGTGTTAGTGCTTCACGGTCCAATGCATAAGACATGGCTTTCCTGATATTCTTGTTCATCAATACCGGGTCCTCGTTATTAAAAGAAATATACTGCGTAACACCAACATTGTAGCTTTTTATGCCGGTTTTATTCTTATCGGTCTGAAGCCTGTCGGATTGCTCTGTTATATCAACAACATCAATTTCACCCGCTTTAAAAGAAGTAAACGCAGATGAGTTATCATTTATCATCTTTAAGGTGATTTTGTCAAGTTTAATATTATTTCTGTTCCAATACTCCATATTCTTTACAAGTACAATACTGTCATCGTGTCTCCAATCCTTGATTTGAAAAGGACCATTGCCAATAATACTCCATGCTTCAGAACCATAGGTTGTAGCACCATCTTCCACAGGTTGGTTGTTATAGAAACCTTCATTAACAGGCATGAATACGCTGCCGCAAACAAGGTCCAAAAAGTATGGCGTTGGCTTGACAAGAGTAACAACCAGGGTATTTTCATCTCTGGTCTCTACACCAAGCTCTTCAACTTCTCCCTGACCTGCAGCATACTCGCTGGCACCTTTAATACAAAAAAGCAAATTTCCCATGTAAGAAGGTTCATGCTCCTCTGGCTCTGGATCCAAAGCCCTGAGCCAGGCTTTTTTAAAATCTGAAGCAGTCACTTTTGATCCGTCCCACCATTTTGCATCGTCCCTTATATTAAAAGTATATGTAAGCTTGTCCTCGCTTATATTCCAAGATTTGGCACTTGCCGGCATTATTTTGCCACTGGGATCCTTTCTGCACAAGCCCTCGAAAGCAGCATTAATTACCCTCATTGGAATAACGTCATAAACGAGCTGAGGGTCAAGGGTCGCAGGCTCATCACCAAGATTCACCGTTATTTCCTGCGAGCTCGCCTGTACATTTTTGCCGCATCCTGACAGAATTATGCTTGCGCATAAAATAATTATTACAGGAATAGTTAAGTACCTCGTTTGCTTCATGGCAAATTAGCTCCCTTCAAGTTCATCGGTTATTTCATTATTATAAATGGAGATACTTGGTCTTAAGCATTATTATTCGTTAAATGTAGCCAAACAGACGCGATACAAAAATGTCCCGTTACGAGACATATATATTGATTGTTGACTTAAGTAATTATTTATATGGAACAAGCATAAATTACAGCAGAACTATATACTAAATAAAGAATATGCTTTGAGGCAAGTGAGAACTTTCGGCTAATACTTCCTTCGGTCCTTAACATAAGTGCTTCCAGGCATTGATTTAGCCTTCTTTTTTAATTCGGCAGCTATTTCAGCTATCTGAATATGACTAATTAGTTCCCTTGTTTCATTTGCTACAATTGCAAGTGAAATGGAAATAAGCGGGAACTTCATTACCTGTCCCTGCCTGTTGCTGGTAACAATATATCCCCTTGCAACATCCTCGTCACAATAGAGTGTTTTAATCTTATCCTCGAAATCTTTAATTATAGCTTTGCAGATATTTTCAGCTTTTTCAGGTGTTGATACAACAACAAAGTCATCTCCTCCAACGTGACCTATAAAGTCGCCCTGGTTACCGAATTGATGAACGCTGTCAACAATAATATCCGCAGTAAGCTTGATTGCTCTGTCACCGCTGGCAAAGCCATATACATCATTGTACGCCTTAAAATTGTCCAAATCTGCATATATTACAGAAAAAAGCTGCATTTTGGCGATTCTTTGATTTATTTCCGTTTGAATTTCAATATTACCCTGAAGCCCTGTAAGTGGGTTTGCCCATCTGTTCCTGTCTATACGCTTTAAAGTATTCCTGACTCTGCTGACAAGTTCTCTTCCATTGAAAGGCTTGATAATATAGTCATCTGCTCCAAGCTCAAGTCCTGTAAGTTTATCATCTTCGTTGTCATGAGCTGTCAGCATAATAATTGGCATAAGATTATTACTTTCATCTTCTCTCAACTGCTTACATACCTGATAACCATCCATACCCGGCATTATTACATCAAGAATAACAAGGTCAGGTTTTTCCTCTCTTACCTTCTGGATACCATCCGGCCCATTCGAAGCAATAACAACATCATATTCTGCATTTACTAAAATATCGGAAATTAATTTTGTCATAAACTCAGTATCATCGATAATTAATATTTTTTTCCT
>JAAZCB010001197.1 GCA_012513545.1 Clostridiaceae bacterium | reverse complement strand
TCCAAAAGAATTACTGTGGGGCAAACCAAGGGTTTTAATGGTTTTAGCATATATATCAATCTCAACAGGGATTACCGTTCTGTCTTCAACATAATTTATTGGATTACTATAATATACAGGTAAATTGGCAGTTGCATACATTTTTCCATTTGCATAATATTTCACAGCATGCATCAAATCGGTAGGATTCGCTTCTCCTGTTACCGGTGTAGTATTAAATACAAATTGATAACTGTTGTCAAATTCAGTTTCTCCTGCTTTAATTCTGAGTACACCGGAATTATGACCAGATAACGCTCCAAAACCACCCAAACAAACCACATAAATATCTTTGTTTTCGTCCATAAATATTGAATAAGGGTCAATGGCTCTTGTGGGATATGAAACTCCTGCTGTACTTTGTGTAATCATTTTAACTACCTCGTTATTATCGGTATTAACAATTAATACATCGGCATAAGGGCGTTCAGGGGCAGGGTAATATCCTCCAACTGCTTGAATTAACCCAACATACAATAAATTATCACGAATAAGCATTGCCGAAGGGTCGGGGTTTTGGTCGCCTACACCAAAGGATGTAATATCTATTTCTTTTACCAACGACATGTTTTTATGGTTGATTACTAAAATTTTACCAATTCCGGGACAAGATATATACCTAAATTGAGCGATTCTTTTATTTAGGGTTTCATTTTTTCTGCTTGCGTCAAAAATTAATTTTTATTTGGTTTTTTTTGTTCCCAATTTGGGAAATATCTCAATTAATGTCCTTCATTAAGGCGGTTTTATTTGGTTTTTAGCGATATTTTTTATTTAGCGGGCATAGTTCTCCCAATAACACTAAGTTTCACAATCAATACTATTTTGTTTTGTGCCTTACACAAGTTGTATCGGCGGGGGCGATTGACAGCGAGCCCATAGTTCTGCAATATTAATGGTTTCATATATTGTTTTGCTAACGTTTAGTTTTACATTTCTGGCACCTGTTGTTATTTTAGCCGCAAAATCTATAAGTTTTCTTCTGAATGTATTTGGGTATGTTGTAATTGGGGTAACATCAGCAGTTACATCTTGCTTGTATGCCTCGAAAAGGAAATGGGTTATTACAAGCATAAAGTAGTAGGCCCGGTTCATGCCAAAAGACTTAAATGGCAATTGTTCTTTGGTAGCCAGCTCTTTAATGCTCCTGTGTATCAGCTCGTCGGCTCCCCTTGCATGTGAGGTTTGTATAATGGTTTTTGTCTCAAAATAGGAGCCTCCTCCGGCCTCCCTTAGTTTATCATCGGCTTCTTTGCAGTTGCCTATATTGGTATAGATAACATTGTCGGGTTTGCTAAAATCCATTAAAAATTGACCGGAACCGTCACGTTGAAGTTTGGTGAAAATGCACCGCCTGAATTTTGTCCATGATTTTAGCTTGTTACCAAATTCAACAAATCCCCATACGGCCTTGTTTTTATTTAACTCGCCAAAGTTTTGGGAAGGTATTTCTTTTGCGTATTCTTTAATATCTGTATATATCTTGCTTGTTGTAATATAATGTATCCCGAGCTCTTGTTCAAATACCTCAAATGCTTTTTGGTCGGCAAAACCACTATCGGCACACAGTATTATGGCAGCTTGCCCTGAATATCGCATACGGATTAGCTTTACAATGGATTTTACCCGGTCTGTATAATCAGTGCCATGATTGGAGTGGGCACTCCCTTTTCTGAAAAGCACATCTATAAGGAAAGGCCCCCAGCATATGTGCAGAGGCTGAAAGCCCTTTTTCCTCTTATAGGTTGTTTCGCATCCTTCACGCTTATTGGCATCATCGTTGTCAAGCACCATGGTGTCAATGCCCAATATGATAATTTTGGGGCGTGTGATATTCAACCTCCATATGAATAGTTCGTGTATTATCTTGTTGAATATTAAGTTGTTAATAAAAGAAAGCTTTACGAAGAAACGTTTTATCTGGTGTGATGATGCCAATTCATCATTGTTGCTTTCCATAATTGCTGCATACCCTTCATCTTTCTTTAGCTGGTCAAAGTACGATATGGCGGTGTTTGTCCCGTCCATACAAAATGCAAATATTTGTTTGAGGAACTGGTTGAGCTGTAAACCTTTATTATTTTTGTTTATCAAGGAAACTATAGTGCCCGAAATTAGGCAATAAAGCCTTGTTTTATCAATGTAGCGTAGAAACAAAGGAAGCCCTCCACGTCCAGAAATTTTATCGCTTGTTATCCCTATTTTTGTTATTTTTGTACCCATAAAAGATGTTCTTGCTCACTTAAAAAGTGATGTGTTATTTTTTTGTTTTAACACCTCTAAGATACTCATTAACAATTTGTTAAGCAAGATATCTTTTACTTTTTTATTAATAAACCGCTCAATTTAGGTATTATTCCGAACGTTGCTAATAAAAGTAATAACTATTTGTATTCAACAATTTGGACAGCTATTTTAAAAGCCGAAAACAGAATG
>JAAZCB010001196.1 GCA_012513545.1 Clostridiaceae bacterium | reverse complement strand
GGCAGAACTACGAAGATTGTTTAGTATTGTATTGCATGAATAAACAATATAATAGAAATGTGAGGATGAGAATTATGGCTAAAGCAGTTATAGTTGTGGACATGCAGAATATTTGTGTAGGAGATGCCCATGCAAAATTTTTTAAGTATAACAATAAGGAGCTTATTGCTGCTGTAAATAAGGTGATTAAAGATAATGAAGGAAATTCGATTTTTTACATATTAAATATTATGAAAGTTAATTTAATCAATAGGCTTGCACCTTTTAAGGCATTTGAAGGGAGTGAAAATGTAGAATTAGTGAATAACTTAGAAGTAGTATCTAATTATTTTTATAAGAAGTATAAGGGCGATGCATTTACTAATCCTAAGTTGAAAGAAAAATTGGATGAATTAAATATTGATGAAATAGAGATAATTGGTGTTGATGGTGGAGGTTGTGTGGCGTTGACAGCATTGGGTGGGATTAAGGCAGGATATAGAGTTACTATTAATACAGATGCAATAGGTACTATGTTTTCCAAACGGGCAAGTAAGTATAATGAGAAATTAAAGAAACTGGGAGCAAAATTTATATAAAATGTAGAGTAAAGGACATGCTTACGGATTTGATTCATCGACTTCTCAAATGGCGATCAAACAGATTGCTTTTTTGGAATAAATAGCATAAAATTAACAATAGTGGTACACTGTGACAGAGTAAGTTGAATTGGAGTTAAATGTTATATGGTTGAAAGAGGCTTAAATAAATTGTTCTGGGGTTTTGTATTTATAATGATTGGTTTTAGAATACAAGGTTTTGATATATTACCTGATACAGTGGGATTTTTACTGTTTGCTTCTGGCTTCAGTAGCCTTTCTTCAAATAGCGATTACTTCAATAAAGCCTCAAAGTATAATATTCCAATGATAATATTATCGATATTTTCAATATACCAAGAGCCAGCCCATGGGGAAGGTGTTCATTTTGGTGTATTGGGTATATTAAGTATTCCTTTAGTTATAGTCACGGTAGTATTAAACTTATTAGTTGTATATTACTTGTTTATGGGGATTAAGGATATGGCAATGAAGAAAGAACAATCCGATATAGCTTTTGAATCTGAAGCAAAGTGGAATGAATATAAGATGCTTCAGATTGCAATATTACTTTCATTCATTATGATTTTTTTACCTCCATTAGCTATAGCGTACATTTTTGTACTTTTTATAGTATCGATTGGTATTACAATAAGGATAACTGGATTCGTAAGGAGATGTAGTCAAAGATTACTCTGATTATCATAGTTTTTTACTATTTGGTTATTAGATGTTTTTTGAAGGGAAAAAAGAGGAAAAAAGGCTTGTATAAGGCTGTAGCTATTCACCGACACAAGTGCATATGGGATAGTCAGGTTGAATATTTTCCATTAGGGCACGACCCAGTTTAGGAGCATGACTGACATTCCACCTCTGGACAAGACAGGACGAAGGAATTTAGGGCATGACCCAGGGAGACATAGGAGGTTTG
>JAAZCB010001195.1 GCA_012513545.1 Clostridiaceae bacterium | reverse complement strand
CTCAACGCTTGAGCCGTTCCTTATAAGCATCGAACTGAAACGGAAATCTTCCCTGCAGGGTTCGGGGTAGTAATCGGGTCCGATAGCCATAATTGAACCGTCATTATTTCTAAGTATGGAAGACTGCATAATTACGTTTGTATAAACTACATCCTCGAATATTGCATGAGGTGTGGCAGGGCCGAACATGCCGGTATAGACCAGCTTAATGTTTCTTGTTCTGTCGCCCAGATTTTTTATCTCAATTCTCTGAACTTCGGTTGCCAATGGCATTCCATCCATCTGAGGAAGAACAAATATCGTTCTTTTTATATAAAGGCCGCACTTTGTACTGTACTCTATAATTGTGTGATTCTGGGAGTGTGTACAGGTGGCACTTTCAATATTGGCATCATTTGGGTCGGCTGAATAAAAAATCTTTTTCAAACCCTCAACAAGATAAAACTGACGGTTTGCCGGAAATCCGTTTTCTTCCTGTCTCATATCCCAGCGCGTAGCTAAAACCTGGGTTGCAGCATGTGACCTGAAGCTTCCCCTGCCCACCCTGTCAACAACACTTTTAGGGGTGGTCTGAAGCGCATGCTCATACCCCACCCTGTTTCCAAGAAGAAGGTTTATGTAAAAGTGAGGGCCTGGTGAAGGTGTGCGCAAATCAATAACGTGCTCGCCGTTTTCGTTAATACGTCCAGCCCAGTTTGTTACATCGGAAAAAACAGCTTTAATTTCAGCCTTAACACTTGCAGGAATTTCAACTTCCTTGACCTCATTTGTTTTAGCCTTAAACATTTTAAAGCTGTCATTATCCAACACAATCACTACAGAGCAGTTATCCGAATTTCCGATTATAAAGCCTGCAACTTCGAGGTTTTTCAACAGCTGAAGTACAGCAGGAGCCTTAAACGGAAGATTTGCAACCCCGATAACATCCTTCAAGGCCGAATCCATGAACATCGCATCGAGATTCCAGCTATCTTTTATAACACTTTTGAACTTTTCTTTTAAAATACCCTCAGGGGTTATTGTGACTTCTCTAGCAGCCAGTTTTTCATACATGTTTGTTAACCTCCTATCAAAAATAAAGAAATTGTTCCATAAATTTTATTACCGCAGGTAAGCCTATACAAATAGACTCTCCTGCGGTACTATATACCAATAAATCAATTATCCCATTGTTACTTCAACATTGTGCTCTTTTCCGTCATTGAATACCGGTAAAATATTTCCATTGATTTCTTTTCCATCTACAACTACCTTTTTGATTCCCTTTGAAACATGTCCAGGATTCTTAAATGTAATAGCATAAGTTGAACCCCTGTACCATCTTGTAACCTTATATCCATCCCATTCCTTAGGAATACACGGATCGAGCTCAAGGCCATCATAACCGGGTTTGATTCCAAGTATCCATTGTGATATGGCTACAAAATTCCAGGCGGCAGTTCCGGTTAACCATGAGTTTTTCGCTTCACCATGACGTTTTGCATCTTTTCCGGCTATCATCTGGGCATATACATACGGCTCAAGCCTGTGTATTTCACTAATTTCCTCAGTATAAGCAGGCGCTATCTTTGAGTAATATTCAAATGCCATATCGCCTCTTCCTACAACAGTCTCTGCGCAAACTATCCATGCATTATTGTGGCAGAATATTCCGGCATTTTCCTTGTAACCTGCAGGGTAGGTTGATATTTCGCCATACTCAATATAGTATTTCGTGAAAGCAGGATTCTGAAGAACAAGACCATAAGGAGTATCAAGGTATTTCTTTACCGAGTCCATTG
>JAAZCB010001194.1 GCA_012513545.1 Clostridiaceae bacterium | reverse complement strand
TTAAAACATATTTCATCCATCAAAAACGGATTGTCTGGATTTATATCCAGATAACTGGGATCATAATCCCCTTTAGCAAAGATATCATAGAGACCTCCGTGGCTTTCAAAACATTGTTTAATGCCTCTTATACCTTTTTTTGCCCACTCTGCAGAAAGTACTCCGGCCTGCGCGGCAAAATACTGGTATAGCTCTCGCTGATCACAATCCCCTTCAATCATTATCCTCGCACTTCCACATGCTTGAAAGTGTGCAATGCCTAAACAATTGACCATTTGATCTTTTGTCAGCCCCAGTATTTTGCCGCCAGCTATTGCCGCTGCATAAATTGCGAGCGTCAAAGGGGCAAATGTCGCATAAACCTTATTCATAGAAGGTGAAGCAAGACCAAGGCGAAGGTTCAAATCATTACCTACAACGATTGCAGTAATTAGATCTTTCCCGTTTAAGATCCCGTATTTCTCCATAAGCGCTATAGATGTAGGTACTGTTGCACCAGAAGGGTGAACGCCCCCCCTGCCGGTGGCATCATCATAGTCCAAAGCATGAGCCATTGCTCCATTGGCCTCTGCAGCCAACGGAGCAGGAAGCTTTCCGCCGAATGCCAATACCGAGGCTTCTTTTTTTCCGCCTTGTTCCTTTAAGTCCTCAACAATGCCAATACATTTATCTCCCAGTGTACTAGCTGCCAGTATGACTCCGATAGTATCCAGGAAACTTAGTTTGGCAATATTTACATCTCGTTCTGATAGGTCTTCATATTTGGTCTCAACAGCACGATGCGCGAATTTTATTGATGCATCTACTTTATCCATCAATCTTCCTCCTATCTCGTATTATTAATTTTTTTCTAAGATATATAAACGCACCTCACAATCTGAAATCCAAGTCTACTAACAGCATAAATCCCCGACAATTTTATTAATCAATTCTCAAGGACATTGAATGATTCCTTGGGCCCACAAACAACCTCCACAGGTAGGAAAGGTGTTGCCAAAACAGTCTTCTTTATTCGTTTCGGCCAAAGAGCAAGTACCACAATGCAGACAAGGGGAAAAGTCAAACTCATCAACTTTATTTCTAAATTCATAATACGCCTGTGAATTCCAGATTTCTTTCAGACTACTTACTCTGATGTCTCCCAAGCTATAGGCTGTAACATTTCTTTCAATGCCATTAGGGAAATAATTTTTATAAGAATGTAATAAGCCCATGCATGGACTCACATTGCCATCCCATGTTTTCCGAATACAGGTTTGACACTTCAAGTTGCATTTGGATGTAGGCTCAATATATACTTTCGCCAAACTATGGATGTTGGGGCATATCTCTAATTTGTTAGCATGTTGTATTACTCTCAGAAGTGTTTTTTCACCCGTACCTAGTATTTGGGCAAGCTCGTCTGTTAGCGTTAAAATGTTGCTACTAGCCAAGATGAATGATTCCTTTTTCTCAGGAGTAGATACCCGCTCATCCAGGTTTGATACTTCTGAGTCTGTATTAGACATTGATGTTTTCTCCTCTTATATTTAAGCAAAAAGATCTTTAATGTGTTTGCAAGCATGGTTTTAGTTTAAGAATATATTTGAGCCTTTCTGTGGCAGACTGAATTTTTGGGCGGCCGATTTCTGCCGTGGTATGAAGAAACTGGCGTTAGAGGTCTTTGATTAAGTCTTTAACCTCCATCTATCAAGGGCAAAATGGATATCCTGTCCCCTTCTTTTAAAACTTCGTTTAATGTTACTGCGGTATTATTTACTACGCACAATACGTAACTTGTTCTCTTTTCATCAATTATTTTTATCATTGGGAAAAGTAAAGATAAATGATATAAAAGGTCTATTACTTTACTTTCTTCTGGGAGCTCAATATTTAATGTATTTTGAATTTCTTTTACTTCTATTGTGAATAGTTTTAAATTGACTGTTAGCTTGATCAATTCATAGTCACCCCAAGTTATCAACTTACTTTAAGTAATCAGCAGCCCATCCAATTTCTAGTTTTTCTAACGTATAATCGTCCGGGATTCCATTTTCGGACCATCCCATTTCTTTATAAAAATTTAAAAGGGCTTGCCTGAACTTATCTTTATCGACAGAAGTCTCTTTAAGCGCTCCATTTGTAGTAGGTAAATAAGACCTTTCAGGCAAACAATCATACTCAGAAGTAATTCCCTCTCGAATATTAAACACTCTTGCCATTTGAATTGATCGTTCGCCAACCTTCATAGCCTCATAAACTGTTGAATTCCAACCTGTCACGGCTTTGACTATATCTACTGTTTTATTGTAGTCGAATGGTGGGAAAATACACATCAATGCACTATCTTGAAAATTGATCCATCTATGAGCATCGGCAACCAGGCTTACTTTCCTGGGGCTCAAATCACTATTTGCCATTGGGTTAAGCACGCCAATTGCCTTTATTGCTTCCAGGCCTGCACTTTCTGAAGTATATGTGTTATCATGTATACTGTTACAATGATCCGCACCATTAGCGCCTATAGCAAACCCCAGACCCATGCCCTGCTTAAGTCTCGGCTCATGCAGCCCAAATTCCACACCTTTTATGTGCATCGCGAATTTTTCGCTGCCTTTTCCTAATTTTTTAGCAACTCTGGCTACTCCTTCAGCCAATAAGTCGCCAATTCCTTTACGGGTTACAATTAGTTCCAGTACTTGCAGCATTGCTTTACCATTGCCAAAAGTTAATTCAATTCCACCGGTATCTTCCAGCTTCAAAATTCCCTCTTCGAAACATTCCATTGCAAATCCCATAGTTACGCCTGCAGATATGGTGTCAATACTATTTGCATTACAAAAGGAATGTGCAGCAGAAATTATTCTAGCATCACCAATTCCACAATTGGATCCAAATGCGGCAAGAGTCTCATATTCTGCACCCCCATATGCCGGGTCCGTTGATTCACATTGAACAACTTTCTTGCATCTAATTGGGCAGGCATAACATCCTTCCATGCCAAGTCCAATGTCACTCATAAAAGTAACCGGAGAGATAGCCTCGGCTTCTTCAAAATAACCATCGCGGAAATTTCGTACAGGAAGATTGCCGATCTCATTAAATGCAGGTATCCCAGCTCCTGTTCCATATTTAGCCAGCCCTGGAATAAGCTTTTTATAGTTTGTCGCGACCCATTTCGCAATTTCTTTTACATCCTCCCCATCTTCAACCGGAACAGTCTTGCTTCCTAAGACTGCTATGCCTTTCAGGTACTTAGATCCCATTACAGCACCCATTCCGGTTCTCCCGGCAGTGTGTTTAAGGTCATTCACTATACAAGCATATTTGACTAACTTTTCTCCACCACGACCGATAAGTGCTGTGCGGACTCTTTTCTGACCCAGTTCTGTCCGTATGCTTTCCTGTGTTTCTTTTGTAGTTTTTCCCCAAAGATGTCGCGCATCTTTGATTTCCACAGTATCATCATTGATCCACAAATAAACAGGATGATCCGCTTTTCCCTCAATTATCAGAACATCTATTCCTGCTCGTTTAAGTTCTGCGCCCCAGAAGCCTCCAGCTTCACTTTTCCCGATGCCATTGGATAAAGGGGATTTTGCACCTACAGAATTTCTACTGCAACCAGCAATCGGGACACCTGTGATCACACCTGGTGCAAATATTAACTTATTTTCCGGACCTAATGGATCTATGCCTTTGGGAAGTTCCTTAAGCAAAAAATATCCAATGACTGCTGCTCCGCCATAATAAGTTCTAAAAAACTTTTCGCTTAACTCTTCATTTGTTATTTCGCGCGTGCTCAGATTGACTCTAACTAATTTTCCCCAGAATCCACCCACTTTTCTAACACCTCTCGTTTCTTCATTGTTATCGATAATAAGCTTCAATATTTAAAACAAACGTTAAAATGTCTTTTCCTTATACCAGTACCTCCCTA
>JAAZCB010001193.1 GCA_012513545.1 Clostridiaceae bacterium | reverse complement strand
TTCCTTAATAATAGTCAGGTGAAAATCAGCCCTGTCCCGCTTAATGAAGGAGAGAGACGCTTCATTAAGGATTTCAAACAAAACTATGATGAAAATCTGGATAAATTTATAGGAAAAGAGGTCTACCTGTTGAGAAATCAATCCAAGGGGAGAGGTATAAGTTTCTTTGAAGCAGGTAATTTCTATCCAGATTTCATTCTTTGGTTAATTGAAGGTAATAAACAATTCATTTCCTTTATAGACCCAAAAGGATTGCGCTATGTTGATGGCTGGGAAGACCCCAAAATAAGATTTTATCAAACCATCAAAGAAAGACAAAAATCTCTTGAATCAAAGTCAGAAGAAGTTATCCTTAATTCATTTATCATTAGTGTAACACCATATAACGATTTGAATTGGCGAGGAGATCATAGTAAGAATGAATTTGAAGAGCATCATGTGCTCTTTCAAGAAGATGGGATTCAATATATTGAAAAGATGTTTGATATTATAGGATAAATCGGGTATTGCAAAAATAATCCAGTAGTTAATAATAATTTAATCGGTGGGATATAGGTTAGTAGTAGGGAAGTTGGGGAAACTCCTTACGCCCCCCCTCTTGACAATAACCGATAAAATGGCAGGCTTCGGACCTGCTTTTTGCTTTCTAAAATGAGTGGTTGACATGCTGGGCGGGTGGGTATAATCTAATTATATAATACGCGTATGGGTGAAATATAAGGAGGCTGATTTATGTTATTGCAGAAGCGCGACCAAGCCTGTATATGGGCTAAGCATTGCGACCAAAGTTTGCGCGCGGCGATCACTGATTTAGATCCCGGGCAGCGGATTAATCTATTGGTAAATAACTCACGAACCATCTGGGCAAGGATGAATGATGGTAAGGATGGACGCCCCACTTATGGAATCAAGATCGTAGACGGAAAATCTGCCTGGCAGATGATATCGTTAGGCGAAACCTGCGATATACGTTTGCTTCAGAAGACAAATTCTGTACCGGAGCCAAGAATCTTGATCAACCGAAAAAGGTCTGCTGCAAAAAAAAAGGTGCTGCCAACGTTAACGTCAGGTTCCGGTAGTGCCCTTTTTCATTCATATGTTTTTGCCGATTACTCCGGTGCTGCTGACTTGAAGGGGCAGAAAAAGTCTATTAAGCTGGCTTACGCAGAAGCAAATGCAGAATGTCAATTAGCTACAGAGACATTGACCAGAGATAGTCTGGTAACAAAGATGCTTGGTTATTTACGAAATGCTACAGCGGAAGGCAAACGCATATGTTTTGGGTTCGACCACCAATTTGGTGTTCCATTTGGGCTCCTTGAAGAGATCGGACTTTCAAACCTAAGCTGGCGAGAAATACTGGATACCATGGTTGAAGGTCGGGGAGTTCCAGCTCTGCAGCACCCATCTATATACGCTACACAATTTAACGACTGGTGCATAGGTAGCGGCAAGCTCCCTTATTTCTACTCAGCAACAAAGGCATCAATATACGGCATTCCTGACAGTGACCCGCGAAAGGGAGAAGTGGAGACTGTTACTCGCCTGACCGAGCGTTGTGACAGTATATTTGGCAGTGGTAAACCTAAGCCGTTTAACCGGGTGGGTGATAATGGCTCTGTTGGTGGCCAGACAATCATGGGACTCATAAAGCTTCGTGAATTGCTTAATGTATGTAAAACAGAGGGTATACCAGTAAAATGCTGGCCATTTGATGGTCTAGATATCCGCAGTTCATCTTATGAAGGATCCCATGTTTTAATTGAGCCGTATCCTGCAGCTATTCGCTCAACTGGAGTTCCATATACTGATGCAAACGATGCTATCGCTTGTGTTCAATTGATCCAGCGTTTTGACCGGGCAGGCAAATTCGCTGATTTGCTGGATTTAAGTTGTTTATCTGATACCTACAAAGATATCGTGTTACTCGAAGGGTGGATTGTTGGTCATTCACCATTATCTCTATATGGTCTAAAGAAGTAGGAAGAGAAATTAGCATAAAGCAGCAGGCTTAAAAGGCCTGCTGTTTTTGCTTAACTAAATTTGTACCACTTACGCTATTCGCGCCTTCTTCTTCTTAATCTGCAGATACGGATTTTTTAATTCTTCTAATTTACCCAACATAAATTCATATATATCAATTTCATATACTTGTCTGACACAACGGCTTTTTTGGCCCTTTTTTGATCGAGGCATTATCATCGCAGACTCCCAGGCATCGATTGCATTGTCAGCTTGAAAGTAACGGGTAATTTCTACTTCTCTTCTACATCCAAGATGACCGCAGGCGACTACTACTTTAAAAAACATTTGTATCTCCTCCATTTGAACTGGACAAATGTCCTGCAGCAATCATTTCTGCTAATGCACAATATCCTATCCCATAAGATTTGGCGCATTTTTTTATTATTTCTACAAAGGTACGATAATCATATATATGCTTGGAAGCTAAATTTCTAATATCCTGTTCAATAATCTGTCTGGTTTGATTATCACAATGTACCTTCTTTATCATTGGATATACCATAAGCTTAAAAAGTGTACTCATTCTTACACTGAAACCTTTAACTAAAAAGTAAGTGTCGGCATGTTTCGCAATCAAATCAAGCAAGTCTTTATAAAATGCAGGAGATTCTACCATAAATCTCATCAATTCGGTTTTGGCTCTCAATAATTCTGGTTTATCCACTACAAAATCCCCCCTTAAATTTTTAACACCAGGGTCATTATTGTTGAATTAACCAGCGCTGATCTTAAGAATATTAAAACCATTTTTTTCTGTTATGTCTAAGCCGATAATTATCCTTATTCAACGATTAAACAGCACTTCCCTGGTGGGGCATAAAAAACGATTTTAAATTCAAATTGCATAAAATTACTATAAATTATAAAATTAAATTTGACATTTCTGATTAGATGCGAGTAACTTATGGTTATAAACCCATGCTTTAGGGGATAACAAGGAGAACAATAATGCCCTATGATCCCAGATCAACAGAAATGAAGAATTATTTTAAGAGTATTTCATTGAGTTCTCTCTTCATATCAAATCGAACCGTAAAGGCCTTAAGAGCATCCAATATAACCACATTGGATGAATTACTTAACCTTGATAGAAGCGTTATAAGTTCAATCAGGGGTATCGGGGCAAAAGCCTTGGGCGAAATAATTGACATTAGAAGATTGGCTTTTATTGAACCTCGCGCTTCATATGACCTGGATCAATTGTTAATCTACATTAGAGAAAGGATGCCGGGATTAAACGGCCGAACTGACCATGAGATCTTGCATTTGAACATTTCTGATATTTTACTGATATATAACAGTGATCTACATTACTCCTATGGCTTGCTAGCAATCGCCCAGAAAATTACTCAGCATTTACCATATTTCGGAACCCCATATCCGTTTTTAAACCTCCTTGCTAGTATAGATCATATTACGAAAGACAGGAGCGTTTCGGGATTGATTGATTATCTCTTTCAGGATTTTTCAGAAGTTGAGAGAAAAGTTTTATTGAGCAATTATGATGGTAAGCGTCGCACATTCGCGAAATTAGGCAGAAGTTTGAAATTGAGTCGTGAGAGAGTTAGACAGATCCATCAAATAGCAACAGAAAAATTTGATAGTCCCTATCAGAAGCAAAAACAGGCTGGCTTTATATTTTTCATTAAGGCTGCTTTATATGAACATTATAAAAACAACGTAATTAACGAGTTACATCAGCATTATTTTCGTGGTAATAGTAAAAAACGTCTGCGCGAGGTTACAATACTCGTAACAGATCATTCCAGCGAATATGGACCTTTTATTTCTTTAAAAAAGCCTATGAAAAGCCTTCCGACTGTAAGACCGAATAATCGTACTAGAATAACATATTTTTAAAGTATTTCAATTGATCCAGAGTTTTGACCAGGCAGGGAAACTTGCTGCTTTGCTGGATTCAAGTTGTTTATCCGATGACCCAAAGATATTGTTGCTCGAAGGGTGGATTGTAGGTCATTTACCATTATCTATATATGGTCCAAGGAAGAAAAATGTTGTTCGAAAATTATCCCCGATTATTAAAAACAAATATACATATATTTATATAAATATTTATTGACCCTTTGTTTATCTTTATGTTAGCCTCAGATTGGAGGTGATCCATAATGGAAGTGAAATTAGAAAGTCTGGTTCCTTACGAACAGATCAAGAATGACGCTGGAGCTGTATTTGATCTTGTTGAAAAGAATGGCCGCGTGGTTTTAATCAAGGACAATCTCCCCGCATACATTATCATGAAGTTTGATCCCTTATTGGAACCAATCGAAAAAGAGGTCGCCCAAAAATTTCCCAAATACAAACTCCATGAGGCTATGAAGATCGTTCTTCTAGAAGCGGAAAATAATACAATGCATGCAGCGGCGCTTGCTGATGAGATATTTAAAAGAAATTTATATCTACAGAAAAACGGATTAAAAGCCAAATATAATCAAATACGTGCCCGGTGCGGACATTATCCAGCTATGTTTGAAACTTTGCCCGGAAATATGATCAAATTGAAGGCAGTAGCAGGAGAACATCCTGAATTATGAGGCTAACAAAAAGCCCTATGTGATGGAAAAACCATATATATAATCGGTGGGACATAGGATGGTAGGATGGAAGTTGAGAAAACTCCTAACGAACCCACCCCCTCTTGACAATAACCGATAAAAAGAAGTTTTCGGGGAAGGGTTTGTTGACAGATGCCTCTATATCTACTATGGTATTATTGTAGCTGTATCCCTTGCGGAAACGGCTATTTTTTTATGCCTGTGTCGCAGTTAGATCAGCTACCTAGCTGCAAATATAGTATCGCCTTCGCTATGTGGACATGGGCGGGATGATGAGAAGGCTATTTAAGCAGGTCTACGCGGACCTGCATTTTTTTGTGCCCATTTACAGAGAAGGCATGAACGGTGAGAGGCGTTCACATTTGAAAGGAGGTGAAATTATGACAAAGAACATGACAGAACTGAGCAAACAGTATGCAGATCTAACAGCCCTGGCAGACAAACTGCAAAACAAAGATCAGCTCAGCGCCGCAGCCATGCAGACGCTATCCGGGATCTTAGCAAAAATAGCAATCCTGGAACTTATGCTGTTTGGCGAGGCAAATATCTACTGCAGCAGCAGAAGAAATGAACAAGCTGATGATGCCCCATTTTAATTTTGAAAGGAAGTGTTGCAGATGCATGCAAACGTACTTGTATCAACAAAGGACATGAAGTATCAGGAATGGTTGAAGTATCGCAGACTAGGGATCGGAGGTAGTGATGTGGCTGCCGTCTGTGGCCTGAGTAAATGGAAGTCCCCAGTGGAAGTATGGTTAGATAAGACAGGCCAGATTGAGCCTGCACCAGCAGGTGAGGCAGCCTATTGGGGAACCCTCATGGAGCCCATTATCCGACAGGAGTTTGCTGATCGTACAGGATTCAAAATAAGACAGGTCCATGCCATACTTCAGCACAAAAGGTTTAAATTTATGTTGGCAAATCTTGATGGCATAGTCACTGATCCAAGTTTAGGCGGCGATGGCATATTTGAGGCCAAAACGGCCAGTGCTTATCGAGCAGCAGAATGGGAACAGGGCGTGCCCGAAGAATACCAGTTGCAGGTTCAGCATTATATGGCAGTAACGGGGCTTTCT